>CAZUQN010000004.1:0-63158 GCA_964622425.1 uncultured Ruminococcus sp. | reverse complement strand
GCATAACGTTGGGAACAAGATGCTTGAAGATCTTTCTTCCTGTGGAGTAACCCACCGCCTCCGCAGCCACCATATACTCCTGCTCACGCAGAGAGAGTATCTGTCCGCGTACCAGACGCGCGGTGCCGGGCCAGGAGAAGAGGGTAAGGTAGACCATAAGCCAGTATATTCTGTACTTAGCGTCAACCTCTGCCGCCTCAAGAAGCGTACTGATGATAAGAAGGATAGGAATACCGGGCAGACACATAAGCACGTCGCATATTCTCATTATGAGATTGTCGACAAAGCCGCGGAAGTATCCCGCGATACCGCCGAGTATAACGCCGAGCACGGTGATAACAAGCACCGCGATAAAGCTTACGGACAGAGAGATCCTTCCGCCGTACATAAGTCTTGTGAATACGTCGTAGCCCTGCTCGTCGGTGCCGAGGAGGTGATCCTTTGAGGGAGGAGCGAGGTAGTTATCCTTCTCCTGTCTTTCGACAGTCTGCTTGATTATGGTTACGGTGCCGTCCTCGCCGACGACCTCTATCTCCTGAGTGGTGTATGATACTGTACCCGACTCGTCAAGCTCGATCTCGCCCCATCTCGTGTAAACGAGAGGACCGACAAAGCTGAAGAGGAAGAGGGATACTATCATAACAAGACCTACGATAGAGAGCTTGGAGCGGAAGAAGCGGCGGATAACCATCTGCATGGGAGACATGAGCTTGACGTTTCTGTCAAGGGGCACCTCGGTGTCCTCGGTCTCAGCCTCAGTGACTTCCGACTCTGCTGTTACGATCTCACTCTCTACTGCTTCATACACAGCCTCTGCCGACTCTACGGTCTCTGTTTCGACCATTTCGCAAGTCTCGTCTGCAATTTCTGCAACTGCGGCAGTCTCAGCAGTATCAATAGCTACCTCGGTGTTTTCTACCTCGGGAGCATTTTCAAGGAGAACTTCGTTTTCGTTTGTAAGAATATTCTTTTCTTCCATAAGTCCTCCTTAATCAAGCTTGACTCTCGGGTCAACTATAACGTACATAAGGTCGGAGAGAAGCACGCCGAGCACGGAAAGCATAGCGAGGAACATATTGTAGCCCATGATGAAGGGGATATCACCCTGCATCATTCTGTTAAGCGCTATGTTACCGATACCGTCGAGGCCGAATACCTGCTCTGTGATGATAGCACCCGAGAAGAGCGAGGGAAGAAGACCTGCGAGGGTAGTAACGAGAGGAATGAGCGTGTTACGGAATGCGTGCTTGTAGATAACCTTGGTTTCGGTAAGACCCTTTGCTCTTGCGGTACGGATATAGTCGGAGTTCATAACCTCGAGCATGTTCGTTCTCGTCATTCTCATTCTCGGACCGATACTGAGTATTACGACGGTGAGAATGGGAAGGAACATATGAGCCAAGTAGTCGGGAATGAGCGCAAGACCCGTTGCCGAGCCCGCACCCGAAAGCGTACCCTGGCTCGGGAACCATCCGAGCTGGAGGGCGAATACGTTCTTTAACATCTGGCCGAAGAAGAATGAGGGCAGGGAAATACCGATCATTGCAAGTACGGTTACCAGATAGTCGCGGAAGGAATACTGGTGAGTCGCCGCCGTGATACCGAGAGGGATCGCGATCATGAACTCAAAGATGGTAGCGATAAGAGCAACCGCGAAGGATATACCCATATTCTTTGCGATGACCTCTGCTACGGGAGCGTAGTCAACAAAGCTCTTACCGAGATCCAGCTTGGCGAGTGCGCCCAGCCAGTTGAAGTAGCCCTTTACGATACCCTTAAATCCGCTGTTGTCAAGTCCGTACATTTCATACAGCTTCTCAACCGCGTCGGCGGGTACTGTGTTGGACTGGTTCATCGCGTTGACCTTATTCTGAATGAAGTCAACGGGCATAAGTCTGATAAGGAAGTAGATGATGAGGGACACGCCGATGAGAATAAGTATGGCAAGTCCGATTCTTTTAAGTATGTACTTTAACATTCTTCTTCTCCTTTCTCGGTGTCACTTTCGTTTTCATTGATTTGTTCTGTTTGCTCGGCTAACGTCTCCTGTGCCTGCGCGTCCTGTGCGCATATGGTAGGTGTAGCCGCCTTGTGCTTCTTTTGCTTAGGCTGACCGGGGAGTCTGACGTTGCCTGACTCTATATCGGAGAGAGTAACAGCGTAAGCAAGCATAGGTGATTTTTCGTTTTTCTTCTTTGTTATGTAAACAATTGTGAGCGCAAGAGCCGCAATCGCCATAACGGACGCCACGATAGCGAAGATAAGGCCTACGTCTACCGTGCTCTTACCTGCGAATGCACCCTCGTTGAACTCGAGCTCCCAGATTCTGTCAAGGGGAGAGGAGTAGGGGTTGACAACGTCAGGTACGGAGTCGGGGTTGATAACGTCTGTGTTGTATACGTATACGGTTGAACGCTGGTATACGGGGAGCTCGATCGCGAGGTCGAGGATAAGACCCATAGCCTCCTTGTAGAGAGCGGAACGGGTACCCCTGTCGGTCGTCTCACGTGCCGCCTCGATCTTATCGGAGAGGTCGTTGAGAATGTTTTTCTCCTCCTCGCTGCCTGCCGCCTTTATGTGGGGGTAGCCCCACGCGAGAGTGGAGGTCGCGGTAGAGTTCTTGTGGTATACCTGATAAAGGTCGGGGTCGATGGTTGAGCCCCAAGCCGCCGCCCATACCTCAAGAGAGCCTGTCGCGAGCTTGGTGAGAGCCTGAGTATCGGGCTCGACGGTTACGTCCCAGCCGAGTCTGTTGAGCAGGTCTGCCGCGTCTCTGAAGGTCTTATAGGTGGGGTGATCGTTGAGGTTAGAGCCCGCAATGGTGAAGGTGACCGAGAGACTGGGATGTCCCGCGCTCACGCCCGCCGCCTGCATATAGCTCTGTATTGCCGCCTCAGCATCAGCCTCGCTGAAGGTTCCGCCGGGCTGAGGATAGCCCTTATCGTTGGTGATGTTGTCACCCGATCCCTTAGGATAAGCCCAGGAGACCTTGGACATCGGCCAGTAGATCTGCGATGCCGTACCGCTCGCGTAGTAGTCAAGAGCGAGGGTGGTGTTCATCGCCGCCATAATTGCCTTACGGATATTGATGTCGGTTACCTTAGATGCGTTGATACCGATGTAACCGTAACCGAGCTGATCGGTCAGGAGGCTCTCGAAGTTCTTCTTCTCAAGCTCTGCGATCTTGCTGTAATTATCCTTGGAATACTGAGGTGTGATGTAGTGTACGCTTCCTTCCTCGAGCGCTGCGAGAGCGTTGGATGCGCTGATTACCTGATAACGTACCTTCTCGATCTTGGGATTGCTGATGCCCTCGCCAACGGTCTCGAAGTAGTTGTTCGCCTTGAAGTAAACGATGTTGTTGCTGAAGAAATCGTTTCTGTCGGGGTTATCACTGCCGGAACGGTCGGTAACCTTGTACGCGCCCGCGCCCATAGGCAGCTTGTTGTTGTCGGGAGTCTGGAGCACGTCTCTCATGTAGTCGAAGGAGGAGAACTCCACGCCGAACTGGTTGTTTGCGATATCCACGCCGACCGAGCTGCCCTTGCCGTAGTAGTGCTGGGGAGCAACCGAGAAGGCGAAGTTCCATATCGCCTTGGGGTCGACGCCGTTGATGGTGATTCTGAGCACGTCGTACTCATCCCCGTTCACAGGAGCGCCGTTCTCGTCGTGGTCGTGAGCAACCTTGTAGTCGGTGCCGTTGACTGTGACGGTCTCAATGCCGGTGGTGTGACCGAGGGAAACGATGCCCTCAATGTTGGGAACGATAAGACCTCCGATCGCGCTCTCACGGAGGATAACCTCCTTCGCCTTAGCGGTGAATTCGGTGTTGAGCTTGGATGCGGTCGCCCAGTAAAGGAGGATCGCGTCGAGGCTCTGAGTTACGGTATCGTTGTATACCTTCTCGATAGCCGCTTCCTTCGTTGTTATCGTTTCATTGTTGTAATTGTAAACAAAACCTTTAATTTTGGACTTATCGTCCTTGTTTGTGCCGGGGATCTTCTCATACTCGGGAGTAATGAAGCCCTCGGTGAACATGAAGCAGAAGACCTCATCCTTGAACTCCTCGTGCTCCTTGTAGGGAGACTCGGTGTAGGCGTCCTTAGCGTTCTTGTAGTCGCTCTCGAGCTCCTCGCGGAAGTACGTAAGAGCGAGTTCATAGTCGTTAAGGATATTCTGGTAGGTTACCTCAGAGTGCTTGTCGGAGGTTGCCACAGCCGAGAGATAACCGAGGTCTGCCTGGATGTTGTAGGCCTTGATAGCCTCGACCATCTGTGCGTAGGTTACGTTGTTGGTCGACGCGCTCGAGCCGTTGATCTTCTTGTTGGTGTCCCAATAGAGCTGTACGAGTGTCATCACTCTCTGCGAGGCTCTGCTCGCCGCAGTCTGGTTGATGGTGTCCTCGCTATTGTTGTCGCTGTCAGCTCCGAGAGACTGGTTTCTGTACGCCGCCAGACCCTTGATATCGGTCGAATAGATGGTAGCCGAGCCGGTATATACGGGGTCGAGGTAAACGTAGAGGTTGAAGAGTACGTCCTCCATAGTCAGAGGATGTCCGTCCGAATACTTGATGCCGTTCTTAAGAACGAAGGTGTAGACGGTTTCGCCCGCCTCGTTAAGCTCGCTCTGCTCGAAGTCGAGGGTTACCGTGGCCTCGTTTTCGCCGAAGGCCACGTCAACCTCTCCCGCCTCGTTAAGCTTAGAGGAGAGCATACCGATCTGAGTCATTGATACGATAGTACCGTCGTTTGCCGACGTGGAGAAGAACGGATTGAAGAGTCCTTCAAGGCTTTCCGTCATTATAACGAAAGCGTCTGTGCCGGAGTTACCTGCCGCGCAGCCCGTGAGCGTTACCGATGCGGAGAAGCACATAACTACGCACAAGAGCATAGAGATTATTCTTTTTTTCATGCTTTCTCCTTTCTTAGCCTATGGGCTTGCAGTATATCTTCATAACGGGGTTTTCAACCGTCGCGTTTGCCGAATTGAAGAAGCCGTTATGAGATACAGATTCGCCGCTGATTTTTTCGCCGGTGCAGGATTCGGTGTAGTAGAGATCGTAGAGTATTCCGTCGATCTCAAAGGCTCCTGCCTCCCCGTCGTACGTAGGAAGGGTGATCTTTGCGCCCTCCACGGGATTTATTTCCGTAGTGTCGATCAGAGTGAGCGCGCCGCTTTCATCAACCGAGTAGAACTCACAGCTGAATGAGGGCACCCACGCCGCATAAAGGGTGAGTATGGGTCTTGCGGGGTTATAATTTGCGTCGGGACTGATAGCGTACTTCGAATAATCAAAGTCCCATTTGCCCGAATAAGTGTAGCCGATCACCTCTCCCGACTCGTCGGTAACCTCAGTTCTTTCGGTGTACCAGCCTGCGAGGTGGTAGCCGACCTTAGCCGCCAGATATGCCTGATTGCCTCTTGCGGAGCTGTTGGGGTCGAGGAGAGTAATGAGTCTCTTTCCGTCCTCGGAGGAGGGAAGATCGCTTAAGCTGTAAGTGTCCACGAGCACGGAGGTGTTGGTGGTGAAGATACCGCCGTTTGCGTCATACTTGATGCTGACGCTGTATCCCTCGTCGCCGTAGCCGGCGTAAGGAGAGGTATCCTTACTGCACTTCGTCATTACAAACGCAACACCAGCGATGCAGATAGCAAAGAGAAGAACGTAGATAACGATATTCTTTATCTTTCTGTTTCTCTCGTGCTTGGCGTTAGCCTCCTCAGCGCGTCTTTCGTGCTCCTTGAGTCTTTCTGCCATTTCCTCGGCGGTTTCTTCCTTTACGGTCTCTTCAGCCACGGGCTTCTTTACAGTCACCGTGGTGAGTCCGCCGCGGAGCGCGAGATTTTCGCGCATCTTTCTTCTGCGCTTGATGTAGAACCATACTGCCACAGCAGCCGCGATGCCTATGATTTCAACCGCCTCGATTACGGAAAGAACGATAAGCGCGGTCTTGGTGGGATCCTTCTTATCTACGATAGGCTCTTCAACGTTAGGCTCGTCTGTCGTGCCGGAGTTCTTGTACGCCTTGATAAGGTTCTCTGCGGTAACGAGCTTCTGAAGCTGCTCGGTTACGAGTGCCTGCTGCTCGACGCTGCTGATCTTGTTGTACGCCGCTCTTGCCGCAATAACGAGAGGCTCGTCATCAAGAGTTACTCTGTCGGGCAGGGCGTTAATAGCCGCGATAGCCGCGAGAGTTACGTCGTCTGCCGCAACCGCGCCCGAGATAATGGAGCTGAAGTACTGATCAAGAATGAAGGTATCGTAGTATACGCCGTTGGAGGGAGCTACCATGATAAGGTTACCCATATTGGCGTAGTTACGGTTTGCATCGTTTACGTAACCGATATGGTCAACGAAGCTTGCGCCGTAGAAGATGTTGTTGTACTTAGTGGAGGAAATATTCCACATATAGTAGGGAATTATCTCAAGACCCTTATAGGTAACGGGGGTCTGAGAGTCGAGCTTGCCGTCGCCGTCCTGATCCTCCCAATAGGTGAAGTCGTATTCACCCTTGCAGGGGATGTTGAGGAATGCGTCGTAAAGCGCCTGGTCAAACTCCTCCTCGAGCACGGGAGCCTCATAGCTCTCGAATACAACGAGTGCGAGATTTCCGCACTGATAGAAGGCCTTGTGACCGATAGAACGGAGCGAGTGAGGAAGGGTAACTCTCGTTATATCCGCGCCCATAAACGCCATAGCGGTGATTCTCACGGTGCTCTCGTCGAGCTTGACATTATCCTTATCAAGGCTCTTGCCGTTCTTGTCGAGTCCCACGTAGGTGGTGAGCTCAAGTCCGTCGGGCACTACGCAGTAGATAGAGCCGTTGATTATTTTGATATAATCGTTAATATCGTAGGTGTAAACGTATTCGGTCTTAACAACCGCGCCGTTCCAGGTCTCCTCTACGATGGAGTAGAACGGACCTATCTGACAGTTTGCGAAGGGGTTGTCACCGAGAGTCACAAGATTCTTGCCGAGCGTTACCTCGAAGGGAGTCATCTCCTCCTTGATGAAGGCGAAGTCGCCTACGAGAGTCGCGCATTCAAGGTCGGCCGCTCTTACGTCGGTGTATGCAAAGGCGTAATCGCCGATGCTGTAAATCTTGTTAAAGTGTTCGGTAGCGTTAAGAGCCGAGCAGTAGGAGAATGCTCCCTCGCCGATCTCTGTACCGATGGGGTTGAAGATTACGTTGTCAAGGTTTTCGCAATAGGTGAAGGCGTAGTCGCCGATCTTCTCAGCCTTGTAAAGATTTGCAGTTACAAGATTGGTCTCGCCGAATGCAGCGTAGCCGAGGGTAACAACGTTTTCAAGGTTTACCGTGGTGAGAGAATCGCAGTTTGCGAACGCCATGTAGGGAATATCGGTGAGCTTTTCACCGAGCTTGACTGTTGTGAGCTTTTTGCAGTAAATGAACGCCTGATCCTCGATCACCTCGCAGGAGGAGAGGTCAACGCTCGTGATGATGGGGTTGAAGTACACGAGCACGTATGCGTTGTCGCGTACAGCATAGTCGGAGCCGAGAGCGTCAATGAAGGCGTAGGTGTTGTCACCCGAGAACGCCATATTGCCGATTCTCTTAGCGCCGGAGAGATCGATCTCATAGAGCGCGCGGCAGTTGTAGAATGCCATCTTGCCGATAAGCGCGCCCTCGCCGAGATTAACCTTGGTGAGGTAGGAAGCACCCATAAAGGCTGCCTCGCCGATATCTGCGTTCTTACCGATGGTAAGGCTTGTGAGCTTGGAGAGATAATCGTAACGGTAGAATCCGCTCTCGATATCCTCAACCGCCTTCTGGCCGAGGTTGAGATAGCTGCCGGGATTTCTCGGGTCATCGGTGGTAGTGCCTCTTAAGAATGCGCTCTTTCCGATAAGTACGTCGTTGCCGATAGTGACCTTCTTAAGCTCTGTACATTCACAGAATGCGCCCTCGCCGATAACCTTACCGTCACCGATTGTGACCTCGGTGATGAGGGTGAAGCTGAAGGCGTAATCTCCGATAACGTCTACGCCGTCAAGAGAGGGAAGCTCTGTTATGGAGGTGAGGAAGAAGGAATACTTTCCGACTGCCGCAAGGCTGCCGAGAGTAATGTCTGTGAGGCTCTTGCACTCAGCAAACGCGTAATCGTTAACAACGGTTACGTCGGGCATATTTACCGAGGTAATATCGTTGTTACCTGCGAAGGCGCCGATGCCGATCTCGCTGACACCCTCGAGGCTGAACTCTCCCTTGACACCCGGAGCAACGAGCAGCAGGGTCGTGCCGTCGGGGGAGAGAAGGTAATTCTTGTTGGACGAGGGCTTATAAGCGGTATTTCCGTCTGCTACGGTGAATTCCGTGATCGCAGTGCCGGTGAAGGCGTATTCGCCTATGTAGGATACGGTCGAGCCGATATTCACGGTGGTAAGGTCCTCACAGTTGTAGAACGCTCCGGAGGGAATAACGCTCGTGTTCATTGTGATCGTTTCAAGCGAGCGGCAGTTCATAAATACGTAAGGACCGTACTTGACGGTGCCGCACTCCGAAACGTCAAAGTTCTCAAGAGAGGTATTGCTCATAAACGCGTACGCGCCTATGGAGGAAAGTGTTGAGGGGAAGGTTACGGACTTAAGGCTTCTGTTGTTTGCGAACGCGTAGTCACCGATAGCGTGGATGCTGTCGAGTGAGAGATCGTTCGAGATGTTACAGTTAGCGAAAGCGTTCTGGTTAATAAGCTTTACGTGCTCAAGGCCCTTGACGGTCTTGAGGCTGATGCAGTTGAAGAACGCGCCGTACTCGATGGCCTCGAGAGTCGAGGGGAGGACAACCTCCTCAAGCGCTGTGAGGTTCGCGAAGGCGTAGGCGCCGATGGTCTCGACACCCTCGGGAATAACGACTCTCTTGATGTCGTCGTTACCGATATAGGTAATTATTGTCGCATCCTTGGATTCGGGATCCTCGAGGATCTGCTCCTCCGTCTTATCGATATAAGTAGAGTTGGAGAATGCGTACTGACCGATCTGGGTGAAGAGCATATCCGCGGGTATCTCAACGTTACCCGAGTTCATATGACCTGCGCCGAAGTAATTGTTAAGCGTGGGACCCGTTCTCACGTAGGGATCCTTGACCTCTATCGAGATGGTCTTGGTGGTATAGGTGGCCTTGCCGTCCAGGAGTACTCTTACCGTAATGGAGGTATATCCCTCGTCAAGAGCAACGATAGTTCCGCTTTGATCAACGGTTACGATGCTCTCGTTGCTCGAGATGAACTCAACGGTTGTAGCATCGGGGAAGTAAGCATCGAGCTTGTAGTTGATCTTCACGGATTCGGACGGATAGAAGGAGAGGGAATAGTTCTCGCCATTAAAGAGCACTACGTCGCCCGTCTCACCTATATCTCTGTCATCGTTGGAGAGGAAGTAGAACGCGTTGAGGGTATCGTAGCCCGTGAGCTTGAATACGTCCGCAACCGGCTTTGTGACCTCCTTATAGCCCTCGTCTCCGGGAGCTCTGACGGTGACCGTCATCGTCACTTCCTTGTTGGTCTTGGGATCGTAGATGAATACCGAGCTCTTGCCGGGCTTGACCGCTACGATCTTGTTGTTTACGATACGTACAGCGTTGCCGGATGCGGAGAACTCGAGCAGTTCATCCCACTCACTCTCGGGATATACGTTTGCGGTGATAGTGTATACCTCGTTGGGATTGAGGGTTATCTCGCTTTCCTCAAGGTAGAGCTCTGTGAAGTCGTCGGGGAGCTCGATCTCGTAGGTAGCTTCGTTGATCGCGTAATCGTAAACAGATATCGCGAAGGTATTCTTGTTGTAGGAGTTTTGTTTGATGTCGTATATGTAATCGGTGAGCTCGTAGGTCACGTAGGTCGTGCCGTTGCGCTCGGAGTATATGGGCGTCATGTAGGTCTCAAACGGGTATAGCATATTACCGGTTACAGTTTCGCCCGTGCTCTCGTCAACGTAGTTGCCAATGCCGACATAGCCGATCTGCATGCCCATCGCGTAGTGGTTGTCGTAAATCGCCATCTTAGCATAGAGGCGAGTCTTCTTGGCGTCCTTATCGTACTCTGTGTAGAATTCGCAGTCGGTAAGAGAAGGCGCCTCAAAGTCAATTGTGAGAGGAAACTCAAATGTACTGTTGAGATTTTGCTCCGGAGTTTTGTTTTCGCCCGAGCCGTCGTCATAGTCAAGATAGCCCTGAAGCTTGACGGTATAGGTCGCGTTGTTTTTGAGGTTATAATCCGCCGTATCGAACTCGATCTCGATATTTGCGGGGTAGATGTAGGAGCCGCCGTCACCGTAGGACTTACGGATGGACGTTTCCACCTTCTCAAAAATAACCTCGCCCGTCGCATCGTCGGTTATCGTGATGACTATTCTCTCCGAGTTACGGAGCATACCTCCCCATACGAAGCGGAGCGAGCGGATCGTTCCGTCATTGTTGGAAAGCGCGATATAGTCTCTAGATGCGGAGATTATCTTGTTCTTGGGATTCTGTAAGAAGTAGTAGGAGCCGAGATAGCTTACGTAGTCACCGGAGATACCGCCGATGGGACGTGTAGCGTAAGCGTCGGGAAGAGTCTTATCGAGAGTTGCGAGAGAGTCGTCAAGCTCGTCCGCGTTGGTCTCGAAGTAGTCAAGGTCAAAGAGGGGCGCCTGATACCAGTTGCCATAGAAGGCAAGGTAAGGTACGTTCAGGTCGGTAGAGCCCTCGTCCTTGGCTGTGAGGGTTACAAAGCCCTCTATGTACATACCGTTTTCGAAGGAAGAATCGAGGTACGCCTTATCGTCCTCACCGAGAGTAATGGTGATAACGACGTCGCACTTTGCTCCTGCCTCTACGGTCACGGTGTTGCCACTGATCGCTCCGCCCTTGGTGGAGGTGATCTCGACACGCGCGCCCGAGAGAAGATAGCCCTCCTCGGAAACAACGGTTTCGCCCTGATAGGTGGGTGTCTCGCTGACACCCTCGGTCATAACGTTTGCTGATATATCGTATGAAAGTGCAGATTTACCGAAATTGTCTATCGTGAACTTAAGAGTATATACACCCGTTTTGTTCGGGTCGTCGCCGAGCTCGATCTTGGATTTATCCATTACCGAGCCATCGAGCCTGTCATACGTGAGCACGTATGCGCCGGTAGTGATAGCATCGCCGAGGTTGGCAAGACCCGCGCCCTGCTTTCTTACCGCGTAGGGCAGACCGTTTTTATTATTGACTATGTCCGCAGTGGACATAAGAAGTCTGTTTACAATGGAGTTTACCTCCACGTAGTCGATAACACCGCTCTCGTTCTTGATCTTCGACTCGAAATTGGTGATAACGTACTGACGCATAAGCGCGATCGCGCCCGCCATATTGGGACAAGCCATCGACGTACCGGAAAGTCTGTCGTAGCCGTGACCGGTTACAGCTGAGAGAATGTTACCGCCGTGTGCGGTGATCTCGGGCTTGATCTGGAGGGAGGGAGAGGGACCCCAGGAGGAGAAGTCGGACATGAAGGGACCGGAGGTCTGCGACTTGCTGATCTTGAGTGTACCGTTCTTTGCGGCGGCGAGCATCTCACCGTCGTCCTGGCTGACAGAGCAGACGGGGATAGACACGATTCCCACGTTCATTCTGATGTCACCCGAGGTGTTGTTATATACGATAAGCGCCTTCGCGCCTGCGGCCTCTGCGGCCTTTGCCTTTTCCTCGAAGGTGTTGGAGCCTCTGCGCACGAGGGCTATTTTGCCATTAACGTCGATGCCGTCGTAGTCGGAGGGGTTACCTACACCGGGGATGAGCACGTATTCGAGCTCTGTCTCGCTAAGCTCGGTTCCGAGCAGCTCGTCGAAGAAGTGCTTCTCCTCGCCTGCGCTGTCCGAGGATTCAACAAAATAGATGATAGTACCCTTGGAGTCAAGGATGTAGGGAGTCTTTACACCGTTGATGGATGCAACGGAAAGCGCACCGTCATAGGTGGAGGGAGAGCCTACCGTCGAGGTATCGGGATTTGAGGTAAGACCGAGGTTACCGTTCTTCTCCGAGCCGTATGCCGAGTTGAAGCTGTTGGAAGCTGCAACTACAAGGCTGATACCGAGAGCTCTTATATCGTCGTATACGCCGGACATCTGCTCCTCGTCCGTCTCACGGCTGAAGCCGCAGGCGGTACCGAGCGACATGTTGATTACGTCAACGCCGAGCTCAACGCAGTCCTCCAGAGCCGCGAGAATCCAGGAGGCTCTTGCGGAATCCTGAACGTCGGAGAATATCTTCATCGATACGAGCTGAGCGTCGGGTGCAACGCCGATGATGGTGTCGTCGTGACCTACGATAACGCCGGATACGTGAGTACCGTGGTTATTGTGGAGCGAGTACACGTCGGAGTCGTTGTCCGCGTAGTCGAACGCGAAGGGAACCTTCTCGTTTATGTAGACGTCGTCAGCGGTAAGACCGGGGACTCTCGATGCCGCCACGGTGTTAGCTACGTGGCTCTCAACCTCGCTCTTGGTAAGACCGAGTCTGTTCGAGTTGAGTCTTGCGGGGTCAAATGCGGGGTGGGTGTAGTCAAGTCCCGTGTCAAGGACCGCAACTACCATACCGCTACCCGAATACTTTTCGCCGTTAATGGTGAAATCCGAGCTATCGAAGATTCCGGTCTCCTCGTATACGTCGATCTTATTCTCGACGAGCTGGGTTTCTGCCACGTTGTACACCTCACCTACGATCGCTGTCGCGTCGGTGGGGAGATACTTGCAGGCGTTTTCAAAATTCTTTGCAGTGTAGAGCACCTCAAAGCCCGCGAGGATATTCGCGTAATCACAGCCTACCTCGTAGGGAATACCGCTTCTTGTAAGAGCGATGAGGTATTCCTCCTTTTCGGCCTGAATATCGGCTTTGATCTTCTGTGCCTCTTCTGTCATTACGTACTCACCGAAGGACATTGCCTTGTCCGTCTTGTTGTACGCATCCATAAGAGTCGGTGTGTCAAGCTTGACTATCACCGAGATGGTTTCATTCTTGTCGACCGTGGCAGGTAAAGCCTGGACCACCGAGCCGTCAAGATAGCTCTTGTAATCGGTGTATATGGAATCATTCTTCTTAAACACGCTACTGTCCGCCGCGACCGTAGTCCCGAGGGTAGAAGCGGCAAAGGTGAATACCATAGCCACCGCAAGAAGAGCCATCAGGATTCTTGATGAAACCCTTGTGAGCGTTTTCTTCTTCATTTTTTCGGTTTTGCCTTTCTTTTATTAATCTGCATATGTATACACGCGTACGTAAAAACGCGCTTAACTATTTTATCACATCGCAAACAAAATTTCAATATAGTTCACATTAATTTAAAATATAAATCTAAATAAATGTTAATATGTAGAAAAAGATAAAATTCCAATGTCGTTATTTGTTGATTGTATACAATTATAATAACATTCTATACATCACCGTAACGCAATGCAGTCTATTGACTTTCAATTTTCGTTGTGATATACTAATGTTTGACAATTAAATTCACTTGAAAGGAAATCAAAAGTGAAACTGACCGAAAAAAGCAAAAAGCGGATACACCTCGGCTTTGGCATACTCCTGTCGGCTATGCTCGTGCTCGTGGGTATCCTGTTTATAACCTCCTGCTATTCGATTTACAAGAGCGGGCAGAGCCCGTTTACAAGAGAGAGCATAGCTCTGGCGTTTTCGAAAATTGCGGTGTGGGTGTATATCACAGTCTCTCTTGTTATCGTCGGCGTCGGTATATCGATTGCCTTGCCTATCGAAGGGGAGAAGCTTAAGGGCTCGCGCTCACTCTCCACACTTGTTAAGAAGCTTTCCGAAAGGGTAGACCTCGCAAGCGCAAACGCAGAGCTCGCAGAAAAAATAGGGAAGGAAAGAAAGCTGCGCCGTATCCTCGGATACGTCAGACTCCCCCTTATCGCTCTCAGCGCGACCCTTCCTCTTATCTTCCTTCTCAACCCCGCCAACTTCCCCGCGGTGAGCGGCGAATATAACGCCGAAATTTTACACGGTATGCTGGTATACCTCGCATTTTTGGCTCCTTTGTTCGTTTTTGAGGTGGTTTACGTTATCCTTCGCGACCTCTCGCTTAAAAGAGAGCACACGCTCTTGAAGGAGGCTCTCGCGTCCTCGGGAATCTGTGAGACTCAGGAGAGCTCGCATAGCTGTGTGATATGCAAAGCGGCGGATTACCTTAAGAAAAACGAGAAGCCGATAATCCTCGGAGTCAGAATTGCTCTCGTTGGATGCGCGGTTGTTTTCATTGTTATGGGAATTGTCAACGGCGGTATGGTAGACGTGCTTAACAAGGCGATCAAAATTTGCACCGAATGTATAGGCTTAGGATAAAGATATGAGTAAATTTGTAACTAAACTTAAGAGCCTTGTGCCCACTAAGCGTAAGCTCATTCAGCTCTATTCGGCGTTGCTGTTTAACGCCAATCTGAAGGGCTTCGCTAACGGAAAGATATATCAGGGCCCGCTTAAAAACATATGCACCCCCGGACTTAACTGTTATTCCTGTCCGGGAGCGTCGGGAGCTTGTCCTCTCGGCTCGCTTCAGAATGCGCTCGGCGCGTCCGAGAAAAGGACACCGTACTACGTTGTCGGTATTATCCTTCTTTACAGTATCCTTCTTGGCAGACTTATCTGCGGCTTCCTTTGTCCCTTCGGACTTATTCAGGAGCTTCTTTACAAGATAAAGACTCCGAAGCTCAAGAAAAACCGCTTCACGAGAATACTCTCCTACTTCAAGTATGTGCTTCTCGTATTCTTAGTTGTTATTGTCCCCGTGCTTTACGGTCTGCGCAACGTGCCGCTCCCCGGCTTCTGCAAATACGTTTGTCCCGCGGGTACCATTGAAGGAGCCTTTGGTCTGCTCTCAAACAAGGTAAATGAGGGCGAGCTTGCAAGACTCGGTCCGCTCTTTACCTGGAAGTTTGCGCTCGCAGTCAGCGTAATCGTTGGCTCTGTATTTATCTTCAGAGTGTTCTGTAGATTCATCTGTCCCCTCGGCGCTCTTTACGGCCTTTTCAATAAGTTTGCCATTCTCGGCATCAAGCTTGAGAAGCCGAAGTGCATCGATTGCGGACTCTGTATTTCAAAGTGTAAAATGGATATACGCGAGGTCGGTGACCACGAGTGTATCAACTGCGGTGAGTGTGTCGGCGTATGCCCCACAAAGGCTATTTCCTGGCGCGGCGGAAAGGTTATTCTTCCTCCCGACGAGATCGCACCCGTGACCTCGGATATGTCCGATGAGGAACGCGAGACGTGTCTTGAAAACACTGCAAAAAGTAATCAAAAGTTAGCAAAACGCCGCTTAATTACAAAAATTGTTGCCGCAGTTCTTATGGTGTCGCTTCTTGTAAGTGCACTTGTTTACTACAATTTCATCGATAAACCTATTGATGACGCGCTCAAGATCTACGGTGAGGGCGACGTGTGTCCGAGCCTCGATATTCCCATCTACAACGGCGAGGGAGAATACACCGAGAGCTTTAATCCCACGGATAACAAGGGCAAGGTTACCATCATCAATTTCTGGGGTGTTTGGTGCCCCGGTTGTATCAAGGAGCTTCCTTATTTTGATCAGATAGCAACCGACTTCGACGGTGAGGTTGACGTTATCGCGATACATACCTTCGATCAGATGGAGGAGTCCGACGAGTATATCGAGCAGAACTTCGAGGAGAGCAAGATTCTCTTTGGCGTTGACCGTCTTATAAAGGACGGAGATACCACCTCGGGCGAATATCTTTATACCACTCTCGGCGGTACGGGAACATATCCTATTACGATTATAGTTGATCCAAACGGCGAGATATTCTCGCTTCAGCAGACAGAGCTTGACTACGACACTCTGCTCGTTCTCGTTATGGCGGCTATGTCAAACGCACAGTAAAAACCGATACAAACCTATCGGATCATATTTCTTAAAATTCATCTTATCATAATAAAAAAAGCGCCCGGAGGCATCGTCCTCGGGGCGCTAAATTTTTTTTTAGTTTTTGGTGATAGTAACGGTTATTTCGGTCTCGCCTTCAGCGATAACAGCGTGATATCCGCTATCATTTGCTTCGGGAAGGGTATAACCGGTAAGGTCGTAGAGCTTTACGTCAACGGTCTTGCCGGGAGCAAGATCCTTGCTCATCTCACCGTTTTCATCTGTTGCGATTGCCGCAAGACAAATTCCGTCATAGCAGAGCTGAACCTCGATGCCAACAACAGCATCACCGTTCTGGTCGATAACCTTTACGGTGTAGGCTACGGTATTGCTCGCTTCCTTCTCAAGTGTGATGGTAAGCTCGGTCGAGCCGCTTGCAAATACGCCGTGGTATACGCCGGACACCTTCTCAGGCTTGAGATAGCCGTCAGGAACGGTGGTGATCATCACGCTGATCGTTCCCTCGGGAAGCTGAGCGCTCGCCTTACCGCTTGCATCGGTTGTTGCGGTGGGGAAGTTCGTACCGTCTGTGATAACCAGCTTTACGCCCTCGACGGGGTTGTTATCCCCGTCAAGAACGGTAACAGAATAGGTCTTGTCGGTGGTGGTGTTGTTCTCGCCACCTTCATTGCTGTTTTCGTCGTTGTTGTCATCGTTGCCGCCGCAAGCGGTGAGTGAAAGCACCGACATAAGCATAAAGCATACGAGAATGAGTGAAAGAAATTTCTTAAAGGTCATATAGTCCTCCTTATTACTCAGCACTCTGGCCGAGAAGGTCGTAGTAGAAGCAGAACTTGAGCCAACCGTTCTGTACGTCCTCGAACACCTCTCTTGCGATGAGGGTATCGAGAATCTCAGCGAGCTCTCTTGTTACTGCAACACAGCCCTGACGCTCGGGATTATTAGTAACGTCATTTTCCATTTTCGTGGCGTACGCGAGCATCTCATCGGTGTAGTCAGCGACCTTGCCGTGATAGATACCTGCGATAACGTCATCCATCTTATAATAATTCCAGAAGTAATTGTATCTCCACTCGGAAATATCGTCCCCGTTATCTTCCTCACCGGGAAGGATAGAGCTGAACTCGGAATCCCAGTAAGCCTTAAGAGTTTCCTTGCCGTCTGCGTTGTAGATCTCGAGGTACTCGAGAGCCTTCATATCCTTATCGGTTCTGTTATCGTGGTTGTGGAAGATGCCGCGCTTGACATCATCCATCTGATAGTAATTCCATGCTTCTGTAAAGTTATTGTTTACATTTTCGAGGTGTTCCGCCTGCTTTGCAGCCTTTATCTCGTCAGTGCTGAAGATTCCGCGGATAACGCTATCCATCTCGTACTGATCCCATACGTAGCTGCTGAGGAGCTCCTTGCCCCACTCGGCCTTGAGCTCGTACGTGCCCTCTGCGATTACGTAATCAGCGAGTGCGAGTGCCTCGTCGGTATAGGTGCCGTCATATGTGCCGTCAAGTCCGTCCTTAACGATATCGTCAAGTCCGAGCTCTGCCCACTTAGCTTCTGCCGCATCCTTGTCGGCTACGGTCTTGTCCTCGATCCACTTATCGATGAGAGCTGCCTTACCGTTAACTCTTATGCCGTCGAGAAGTATGAGAGCCTCTCTGTCAAGCTCGGTGATGGTGTAGTTGAAGGCGTTAGCCTTGAGGAGTGCCTCGATGGACTGCGAGGGGAAGAGTGTGGTGGGATAGTAGAAGTCTGCGTAGATCTTCTCGCCCCACTTGGTAACGTTTCCGTTTTCGTCTCTTTCGAGAACCTGATATGCGTATTCAACGCCGTCCACAGTCTTGAAGTCGACGTCAATACCGCCTGCGATAAGCTGACCTATACCGCCGTTTATAGACTCAATGTAGGTGATAGGTCCGGGAGATGCCTGGATGAAGTGTCCAAAGCTTTCGCCGATCCACTTAACGTCAAAGGTAAAGGTACCTACTGCGTATACGTCATAGTACGCGATGTCGATGTAGTATGCCTCGCCTGCTTCCATGTACGCAACGAGAGATACGTTGGTACGGTCGAAGGCCATAGTGCCGTCCTCGTTCTCAATAAGGAGATCGTCGGTTATACGCTCTGCGACAGCATCGCTTGTAAGAATGGTTCTGTCACCCTCGTTCTTTACCCACTCATCGTTGTCACCCGTGAAGATCCAGCCGTTTACCTCCTGCTCACTCTTAGAGGTGATGCGGTATACGCCGGACTTGGTGGGAACGAACTTGTAGAGGTAGCCACGGGGCATAATTACTCTGTTGTAAGTGACCTCAGCGCTTGCGACAACGTCGCCCTGAGACACAGGATTATCGTTTGTGATCTCCACGTCGAATGCGGAGAAGGAGGTAAGACCCTGGATCGGGTCGGGAAGGTGCTCTGCGGGATTTCCGTCCTCGTCCACGCCGTATGCGTCATAGTAAACGCAGAGCTGGAGCCAGAGATTCTCGCTTGCAGACTTACCAACCTCACGTCTGTACTCCTCGCAGTATGCCATAAGCATCTCGCGAAGCTCCTCGGTTATGGGGGTGTAGTAGTACATCTGGGAGTTGGATGCGGCATTGCCGTAGGTTACCCAGTTCTGGAACTTATTTACGTACTCGCCTGTGGTCTCGTCGTATACAAGGAGCTCGTAGTTAGCGTAAACTCTCTCGGATACGGTCTTTTCGGAGTCAAACTGAGTGTAGCTTAAGTGATTTGCAAGAAGGAGAGGACCGTCCACAGAGCCTACGTGATAGTAGCCGTCAGTACCGAGATATACGGTAACGTAGGTATTGTAGCCGTCACCTGTCTCGTTAAGATCTGTTGCCGCATAGCGGAAGATGTAGGTCTCAACGGGAATGTCCTCAACGCCTACGACTCTGAGATTCTTGAGGTATACGGTGTCATCGCCCTCGGATTCAACCGTGTCCTTATAGTACGCGAAAGCAACCTCATAGGTAGCGACGTCGTCCTTGTTGGTCTCGGTTACGGGACGGGGGTCAACGTAGGTACAGCAGATCTCGTAGCCGTCCTCGCTGATACCGGATATGGAGTAGATATCCTTACCGTCAACGAGAATGTAAAGCACGTCCGTACCCATCTCGTTATTCTGAGTCGAAGCAAACCAGTCGAACATAATTGCCTGACCGGGCTTGAGCTGAACGTCAGCGTAAAGAATTGAGAAGGAGTTATCAACGCCGTTGTTGGAGGGACGTACAACCGTCTCGCCGTTAAAGGTGTCTACGATGAAGGGCCAAGCGTACTTAGCATCCTTCTCGTTAGTCTCGGGATGATAGCTTACGGTGATATCACCGCTGTTAAACGCGTTTGCGATTTCCTCAGCGGAATCGTCATCCCACTTAACGGTGGGCTCGAGCTGAGGATTAAGGATAGAGTTGTCTGTGATGAGAGTCTGCTCGTAGTCATCGCCTACGAAGTGGTCGAATACGTTCTTCCACTTGGAGTCGCCGAGCACCGCGCCGACCTCGATCATACAGATAACGCCGTATCTGTCGATGATAACGGTGGTGGGATAACCCTCACTCGGGAACTTGGAGAGTGTGAGATCGTTCTCGGTGTTGCCGACCTTGAAGAGGGGCATTGCGAGCTCCTCGCCGAGATATTCGGGGTAGTCGATTACGTCCTGCTTGGTATCGGTCGTATAGTCGTTGATCGCAAGGATCTCAATATCGTCCTTGTAATTCTTGTATACGTTGTTGATATAGGGGAACTCATAGTAGCAGTTCGAGCAACCTACGTACCAGAAGTTGAGCATTACCATATCCTTCTTCTTGAGCATCTCGGAGAGCTTGTACGTGTCACCGTTGATGTCAGTGAGGGTGAAGTCGTACATAACGTCACCAAGCTCATAAGAGCTCTTGAAGCCGCCGCTCGTGATAGGTGCGGAGGAAAGGGTGATGAGCGTATCGGGCGCTACGAGAGGATATCTGTCATCCTTGGTAAGGCCTTCCTTTACGTTGTAGCCCTTGGGTGCGCCGTCGATCTGTACGGAGTAGTCGTTCGACGTCTTAAGCTTGAATTTTGCGATACCGTCCTTGTCGGTCTCCTGAGGTGCGGTGCATACGCTGTATGCTTCTCCGTTATGGATATACACCATAACGCCCTCGAGAGGCATTCCTCCTACGGTTACTACCTTGACGGTATATTCGGTTTCACCGTTTTCCGTGGTGCCTCCGTTACCGCCTCCGACGACACTGCCGCCGGGTGTCTTGCCATCGTCATCATCCCCGCCGTTATCCTTACCTCCACAGCTGACGAGCGGAAGCACACAGCTGAGAGTGAGAATAAGACAAAGGAGAAGCGATATCAGTTTTTTGAAGTTCATATATCTGCTCCTTTTAAAAATAATAAACGCGTGTAAAAATATATAAAGCCATTCTATATCTTACCACTTCGCAAAGTAAAAGTCAAGACCGAGTTTGACTAAAAACAGGAATTTACATCTTATTCATTTAATATACATCATTAGTTGACACGTGTCTTATATAAGCGAGTTTTTTATATTTAAAGCAAGAAAAAAGGAACAGACAGAGAGCTTTTGTCTCTTATCTGTTCCTTGTTGTTATCAGAGCACGTCCGCGAGGTCGTAGATGAGCTTTTCCGTCTTATCCCAGCCGAGGCAGGGGTCTGTTATGGACTTTCCGTATATCTCACAGTCGGATATCTTCTGCGAGCCGTCCTCGATATAGCTCTCGATCATAAGTCCTTTGACGAGCGAGCGCACCTCGGGAGAATATCTTGCGCTGTGGAGTATCTCCTTCGCGATTCTCGGCTGCTCGAGGTATTTCTTGCCGGAGTTTGAGTGGTTGGTGTCAACTATTACCGCGGGATTCTTGAGTCCCGATGCCTGATACGTCTCCCAAAGAGAATACAGGTCCTCGAAGTGATAGTTGGGGTGCGACTGGCCGCGCTTGTCCACGTAGCCGCGGAGTATGGCATGGCAGAGAGGATTACCCTTGCTCTCGACCTCCCAGCCTCTGTAAAGGAAGGTGTGGCCGGACTGAGCCGCCTTTATTGAATTCATCATTACCGATATATCTCCGCCGGTAGGATTCTTCATACCTACGGGCACGTCAATACCGCTGGAGACGAGTCTGTGCTGCTGGTTTTCCGATGAGCGCGCGCCGATGGCAACGTAGCCGAGTATATCCGAGAGGTATCTGTAATTTTCGGGATAGAGCATCTCGTCAGCGGGGCAGAAGCCGGTCTCCGAGAGAGTCTTGAGGTGAAGCTGTCTTATCGCAACTATGCCCTTGAGCAGGTCGGGCGCTTCATTTGGATTGGGCTGATGGAGCATACCCTTGTAGCCTTCACCTGTGGTTCTGGGCTTGTTGGTGTATACTCTCGGCACGATCATTATCTTTTCCGCCACCTTCTCTTGCACACGTCTCAGACGCGAGATGTAGTCGAGAACCGGCTTCTCGGCATCTGCGGAGCAGGGGCCTATGATGAGCAGGAGTCTTTGCGACTTGCCCTCAAAGATGTCGCTCATCTCTTGTATCTGCTTTTGTCTTAATTCGGCGAGCTCCTTTGATATAGGGAATTCTGCCTTAATTTCCTTCGGTATAGGCAGCTTTCTGTAGAAGGTTAAATTCTTTTCCATTTTTACCGTCCTTTCGGTACAATTATAATACAAATTCTTTGTTTTATTACATTTTCCGACATTACACAGTCGGTTTATCGAAGAGCGAGCGCCTTTCGGTCGACTTGCGCATCAGGGCTCTGAGTCCCTCGCGGTCACCCAAGATGAGCATCTCCTTCATTTTCTCTACCTCGCCGACAAAAGCGTCCATTTCCTTTATGAGCGCGTCCTTGTTCATAAGGAAAAGCTCGCTCCACATCGCATCGTTTATCTTTGCGATTCTCGTGAGGTCACGGAAGGAGTCACCCGTATATTTTTCAAGTCCCTCCGCCTCGTTGCAGGTCATCAGCGCCACCGCTATGCAGTGCGTGAGCTGGGAGAGAAAGGCGATCATTTCGTCGTGCTCCTCGGGGGATAGCACGCTTATTCTCGCAAAGCCGAGTATTTCGCCAAGGCTCTTGCAGAGCTCGATAGCCTCGTCCGTATTCTTCTCGGTGGGGGTGACTATGTAGTTTGCGCCCTTGAAAACCTGCGGGTCTGAGTATTCAACGCCGCTTCTTTCACGTCCCGCCATCGGGTGCGCCGAGATGAACTCAACGTCATCTCTTAACATCGACTGCACAGTGCCGACAACGCTTTCCTTGACACCGGTTACGTCGGTGATAAGTGTGCCCGGTTTAAAATACCTTTGGTATTTTTCGATCCACTCGATAAAGACGGTAGGATAGAGGGCGAAAATTACAAGCTCAGCTTCGCTGATAAGCTCAGGATCGACCTTTGTCGTGCCGTATTTTATCATACCTCTTTCAAGAGCGTAATCAATGTCCTTTTGTTCCTTAGTGATGCAAGAGACGTTATATCCCTTTTCGGTAAGCGCCGAGGCGTATCCGCCGCCTATAACGCCAAGACCAATTATCAGTATTTTTGTATTCTTGTCAAGCTTCATATTCTGTAACCTCAATTCCGAGCGCTCTAAGATCCTCGAAGAATGAGGGATAGCTCTTATTTATTGCCTCAGCGCCCGTTATCTCTCCGCCCGTAAGCGTCAAGAGGACAGCCAAAGCCATTACTATTCTGTGGTCGTTGTGTCCGCATAAGGGCTCGCTCGGCGCGTGAAAGCTCACGGGGTAGACCACCACCTTATCGTCATATACCGTTACGGATACTCCGAATTTTGACAGCTCCTTGGCCATTGCGGCCGCTCTGTCGCTTTCCTTTATCTTAAGTCTTTTCGTTCCGGTAAAGACCGCGCCGTGCTTTGCCGCTGCCGCCGCAAAGAGAATAGGCCCAAGATCGGGACAATTTCCAATGTGTATCGTGGGTACTCCTCGCTTTATCATATCAAAGAGGAGCTTGTAGACCTTGTCACCCTGCGTGCTGTCGGGGTTAAGACCGTCAACGCTGACGTCTCTGCCGAAGAGTGAGAAGGAGTCTATGAATGCCGCGCCCGAGTAATCTCCTTCTACGGTAAGATCAGCGGGACGGTATTTCTGTCCTCCCTTGACGTAAAGGGTAGTGTCATCAGACCATTTGACCTCAACGCCAAAGAGGGCGAGTGCTTCAATGGTTAGATCGATGTACGACCTGCTTTCTATGGGAGGAATAATCTTGATTTTACTGTCGGACTGAAGGCAGGGAAGGGCAAAGAGCAGACCGCTGATAAACTGACTGCTCACGTTACCGACCACCTCAAATTCGCCTGCCGAGAGAGGCCCGCGCACGGCTATACTTTCACCGTCCGCGTTGTAGCTGAGCCTTTTTTTCTTGCAGAGCTCCTCATAGACGTTCATTGGCCTTTTCATAAGCCCCTCAGCGCCCATAAACAGAGTGTTTTTGCCGGATAGGAGCGCGATTGGCAATAGGAATCTCAGTGTGCTTCCGCTCTCGTTACAGTTCAGTGTAGAGCGCGGAGCCGAAGCGGTCATATCAACGCCCGTGACGGTTACGTCGTTTCCGCTTTGCTCGATTTGTACTCCCAGAGCAACGAGGCAGTCAATGGTTGCTCTGACGTCCTCGCAGTCGGAGATTCCACGTATTCTGCTTGTACCCGATGCCATAGCCGCCGAGATCAGCATTCTGTGCGCCATGGATTTTGAGGGCGGGGCGTTGACTCTTCCTTCAGGCACTCCTTTATTTATTTTTACGTTCATTATATTTTCCTTTTAGTATCCTTGACAAGATAAATAAAGCTTATATTTGAAAACAATAGTAGTCAAAAAAGCTTATTTAGAAGCGAGATATTTGAGCGCTTCCGAGTAGCCGGCGATTCCGTGTCCGGTAATTCTTTTCTCAGCGGCAAGACTGATATAGCTTATCTGCCTAAAATCCTCGCGCTCCTCGACCTTTGAGATATGCACCTCGACAGTAGGGATCTTGGTCGACTTTACTGCATCAAGCAGAGCAATGCTTGTATGGGTGTAAGCGCCGGGATTTATAACTATTCCCGATGCACCCTTGAAGTATGCCTCCTGTATCTTGTCAACGAGGTCTCCCTCGTGATTTGACTGGTAGAGCTTAACAGACACACCAAGCTCCTTTGCTGTATCCTTTACGCTCTTGACGAGTGCTTTGTAGCTGTCCTGGCCGTAGTGCTCAGGCTCTCTTATGCCGAGCATATTGATGTTAGGTCCGTTGATTATGTAATATAGCTTTTTCATTTGTAGAACACTCCGGTAATTTTCTTTGCTACGTTTACGGGCTGATCGTCTGCGTCGATCACTAAATCAGCCTCTCTTACGTAAATATCGTATCTTTCCTCGTATCTCCTTTTTATTGCCTCAAGATCACTTGCTAAGGGGCGGTCCGAGGTAGGCACGAGCTTTTCGTAAGGTCTGTCGATAAAGAAAAGAACTCCGTTCTGCTTTAGCATTCTGACATTTTCTTTTCTTAGTATCGCGCCGCCGCCCGTTGCGATAATTAGATTATTTTGTAAACTAGCATTTGCAATTTCCGTACTTTCGTAATCTCTAAAGGCTACCTCGCCCTCCGACGCGAATATCTCGGGTATGCTTATCCCTCTTGCGTCGATTATCATCTGATCGGTATCAAGCACCCTTCTTGAGAGGTCCTTTGCAAGCAGGGCCGAAACGGTAGATTTTCCCGAGGCTGGCATTCCGATAAGTACGATATTTTCCTTTTTTCTTTTGATCTTCTTATAGATCTTGTCAAGCCTCTCTATTGGGTACTTGACGTCGAGGAAGATCTCTGATGCGTATACTGCCTGAGCAACAAGCATATAGAGTCCGCCCTCTGCCTTGATACCTCGCTCGAGCGCATCGATAACAAGTCTTGTCCTGATCGGATTATATATCGCATCGATCACACCCTCAAGATTTTTGAACGGCGTTATATCGAGCACAGATGAGTAATTGTTTGGATACATACCAACCGGTGTGGTGTTTATAATTATCTCGGCATCGAGGTGATCCTTTATAAACTCGCCGTAGTCGATAACACCGTCCCTTTTTGTTCTGCTGACGGTAATGATCGGGCTTGCACCAAGGCTTTGCGCAACAGCAAAGGCGGTCTTTGACGTGCCGCCTGTGCCGAGTATCACAGTTTTCTTTCCGGCAAGAGAAAGTCTCATTTTTTTGATCATTGCCGTCATTCCAAGGAAGTCTGTGTTGTAGCCGTAGAGCTTGCCGCCGCGGTTGACTATCGTGTTTACCGCACCGATTTTCTTTGCCTCCTCGCTGATATAGCTAAGGTAGGGAATAACGCTTTCCTTGTAGGGAATTGTGACGTTAATAGCCTTAAAGTCGGCCTTCTTCATAAAGCTGTCGAGCTCATCTCTCGGTATCTCGCGTATTTCGTATTCATAGTCGGAGAGCATCGAGTGAACTTCCTTAGAGAAGCTGTGTCCGAGCTTTTCTCCTATCAGACCGTATTTCATCTTATCCTCCGAGGTATGAGGTGCCGAATGCAGTTGCCAGCGCGTCGGCAATAGCTATCGCCGTTACAGCATCTACTACGGCTCTTGCTCTGTGAATGATAGCGGGATCGTGTCTGCCTTCTATCATTAGCGTTGTATTTTCCATTTTTGAGAGGCTGACGGTCTGTTGCTCCTTGAATATAGACGGAGTAGGTCTTACCGCCACTCTGAAAATGATCGGCATACCGTTGGAGATACCTCCGTTGATACCGCCGTTATTATTTGTTTTTGTGCATATTTTTTCGTCTGCGACCACAAAGGGATCGTTGGCTTCACTGCCGTATTTGTCTGCAAAGCCGAAGCCGAGACCAAACTCCACGCCCTTTATACCGGGGATAGAGAAGAGCGCGTGTGAGAGTGTGCTCTCGAGCGAGTCAAACCACGGCTCACCTATGCCTGCGCCAAGACCTATAACAGCTGATTCAAGAATACCGCCAACACTGTCGCCCATCTCCTTCGCCTTGAGTATCTCCTCTCTCATAGCCTTCTCACACTCGGTATCGAGAGCGGGGAAGTGCTTGTCCGAAAGAAGCGCGATATCCTCCTTCATAGAGGAAAAATCTCTGTCACAAATTCCGTGCAGAGTCTTTATATGCGTGCCGATATATATTCCCTTATCTGCAAGGGCAGACATAAGGATAGCACCGACCGCGACCAAGGGTGCAGTAAGCCTTCCCGAGAAGTGTCCTCCGCCTCGGTAGTCCTGGAAGCCGTGATATTTAACCTCGGCGGTATAGTCTGCGTGTGAGGGTCTTGGGGTATCCTTGAGCGCTGAGTAATCCTTGCTCTTGGTGTTTGTATTTTCTATAAGGACGGTGATGGGTGTGCCTGTTGAATAACCGTTCATTACACCGCTGACTATCCTTACCTCGTCTGCCTCGCATCTTGATGTGGATATTTTACCCGAAGGGCGTCTTTTATCCATTTCCTTCTTTATAAGATCATAGTCGATCTTAACACCTGCACCAAGGCCGTCGAGCACTGCGCCGATCATCTCACCGTGGCTCTCGCCAAATAATGTTACGGATATATTGTTTCCGAATGTATTTTTCATATCTACTCCTATAAGGGGTATTTGCAAATAATTATTGTCAATTATAGTGATCAAGAACTAATTTAGAGAATTCATCAATGCTCATAGACTCGATCTTACACTCGCCGATCTTCTCGCAGCGTATAACCGAAACCTTACCGGATGCGCACTTTTTATCGTGCGAAACAAAGCTGAGCGCGGCGCCTATATCTCCCGAGTATTCGGTCGGTAAGGACACTTTTTCAAGGAGTGACGAGAGCCTTTTCTTTGCCTCACCGAAGGTCACAGGCAACATTCCGAGAGCTACGCACTCTCCGTGATATAGCTTGCCGAGGTCCTCGTTTGCTTCTATTCCGTGGCCGAGTGTGTGACCAAAGTTGAGTATTTTTCTAAGGCCCGTTTCCTTCTCATCCTCTTCCACTACTGCCTTCTTGATTTTGAGTGCTTCGACGATGATTTCTTCTATGTTATTATATATATCGCTCTCATTCATGGACTCAAGTCTTTCAAAGAGTGCGGCGTTACTTGTCGCCGCCATTTTGATTGCCTCACTTAGACCACTCGCCATATGTCTTTTCGGCAGAGTGTCAAGCACGTCTGTGTCTATTAGCACCGCCTTCGGCTGCTTGAAAGCGCCTACGATATTTTTTATACCGCCAAGATTTACCGCGGTCTTACCTCCTATCGACGAGTCGACCTGGGAGAGTAGGGTGGTTGGTACGTTATAGAAATCTATGCCTCGCATATATACCGATGCCGCAAATCCGGAGAGGTCACCGACAACACCGCCGCCAACCGCAACCACACAGTCTGAGCGTCCGAGCTCGGCGTTTGCCATAGCTACAAGCACGTCCTCGAGTGTGCCGATGCTTTTTGAGCCTTCACCCTGCTTTACGGTGTAGACGGTAGCTTCCTTGCATAAATTCGCAACAGTGCTTGCATATTTATTCGGAACACCTTCATCGGTTATTATAAATACCTTTCGGTTAAGATCGAAGTATTCGTTACATCTTCCAAGGAGTCCTTGGCCTACCGTGATAGGGTAGGAGTTCTCCCCGAGATTCATATTCAAAACTGCCATTTTTAACTCCGTTTATCAGATTACAGTATACGAGCCCACGGTCTTGAGTCTGTCACAGTAGGCCTTAAGCTCCTCCATCATTTTTCTTCCGTCCTCGCTGTCGAGGTTACCCTCCGCTTCAACGTAGAAGTAATACTGCCAGAGCAGCTCCTTCATCGGACGTGAGCGAAGCGCTCCCATATTGAAGCCGTATTTTGCGATAACTTCAAGCGCCTTAGCAAGCGCTCCCGCCTCGTGACGCACGGTGAAGAGAAGTATCGTATGCACTCTCTTATCGGTGATGGAATTCTTGTTTTCCGAGCGCGAGAATACTGCAAATCTCGTAGTATTGCTTCTCGACTCGTTTATATTTGTCGCAAGCACCTCAAGGCCGAATATCTCTGCAGCCTCAGCGCTCGCTATCGCCGCAGTTTTACCGTCCGTAGATTCCGAAACGTATTTTGCCGCGAGAGCAGTATTCGCAAACTCCATCTCCGAGTATCCGTGCTCGACGATGTAGCCGTGACACTGTCCGAGAGCCTGAGGATGGCTGATGACCGTTTTTATATCCTCGATCTTTGTACCCTTGGGCGCGAGCAGGTCGTGAGATATTGCCAGCTCTGTCACAGTATTGACGTACAGAGGACCCGAGAACATCAGGTCGCTCACCTGTCCTACGTCTCCGTTATAGCTGTTTTCAATGGGGAGGACAGTAACGTCACATTCGCCCTTTTCCACCGCGGCGTATGCCTCGTCAAAGCTTCCGTAGCCTATCGTCTTGGCGGTAGGGAAGAGCTTCTTCGCGGCAAGGTGAGCATACGCTCCCTCAGTGCCCGAGTAAGCTACCTTCATTCCCTTGAGGAGTCTTGCCTGATACGCTCTTGAGAGCGACATCGTATTCTTCTGGAAGTTGACGTAATATTCTCTGTAAACGTCGTTTTCGACCGCCTCGGAATTACGCCTTATTACCTCCGCTTCTCTTATCGGATCGAGTATTTCAAGACCGTGCTCCTGCTTGTATTCAGCAACGAGCTCTGAGGCCTTAAGTCTCTCAACAAAGAGCCTTGCCATCTCGCGGTCTATCTCATTGATTTTTTCTCTTGCAACTGTCAGCTTGTTCTTCATTATTCATTCTCCGCTAAGCCCTAAGTCCTTCGCTAAAGCGCGGAAGGCGGGGAGGGCCTTTTCTATCTGTTCGGTTTTTACGCAGTAGGAAATTCTCGCGTATCCGTTGTAGCCGAAGCTGTCGCTCGCGACTATGAGGATCTCGTGCTTCTTAGCCTCATTGGAAAAAGCCTTAGAATCACCGCCCGGAGCCTTGATGAATAAATAGAATGCTCCTTGCGGCTTTACTACTTCAAAGCCGTATTCGGTAAGTTTTGTCAACAAAAGTTGTCTATTTTTATCATAAACGCTCAAATCTGAGCAAAGTCCGATGCAGTACGGTACTGCTTTTTGCAGGAGTGACGGTGCGCAAACGTAACCGAGCGCGCGTCCCGCTCCGCATATCGCAAGATACACTCTCAGGTGCTCGTTTGCTCTCGGGCTGACAAGGCAGTAGCCTATTCTTTCACCGGGGAGCGAGAGCGATTTACTGTACGAATAGCATACGATCGTATTATCGTAATACTTAGGAATAAACGGCACGTTCACACCGTCAAAGACAAGCTCCCTGTAAGGCTCGTCCGCTATGAGATATATGTCTCTTCCATACTCGCTCGATTTCTCATTTAAGACCTCTGCGATAGCCTTGATGCTACTCTCGGAGTATACCGCTCCGGTTGGGTTGTTGGGCGAGTTAACTATGATCGCCGCAGTCCTTTCGGTAATAGCCGACTTGATCGCGTCAGCATCAGGCTCGAAGCTTCCTTCCTTGCATTTGACTACCTTGACGCTCGCTCCCGTCCTCTGGGTGAAAACCTTGTATTCGGGAAAATAAGGAGCCAGGAGAATAACCTCCTCGCCGGAGCACACCGTTGCAGTCAGGGAGCAGGTTAGAGCTGCCGCCGCGCCAACTGTGAGATACAGATCGTCACCGGATACCTCGAAGCCGTGAGCCGTTGATATATGCGAAGCGATAGCATCACGTACACCCTTATCGCCCTGCGCTGACGTGTAGCCGTGAAGGCTTACCGAGTCGCCGCTCTTGACGAGTGCGACAATAGCCTCATTAACCTTATCCGGGCAGGGAACACTAGGGTTTCCGAGCGAGAAGTCAAAGACGTTATCCTCGCCTATCTCGGCCTTCCTCTTCTTTCCGTATTCAAAAAGCTCGCGTATCTCGGAGCGCTGAGATCCGAGCGCATACATCTTATCGTTGATCATAATTCCTCCACAATGTTAACATTGTTAACTTGGATTATACACCTATTATACACAAAACAGAGAAAAAGTCAAGTCTTTTTGTAAAAAGCACTTGAAATATGAGAAAAAACGTGCTAAAATGTAGATGTTAATACTGTTAACTAAAGGGATTATATATTATGGAAGAAAACTTCACCCCCGATAACGTAAGATCAAGATTGCTCTTTTCCGGACTCAAGGAGCTCGAGACACACGGAGTCAGCGATTTTTCACTCCGCCGCGTTGCTCAGGACGCAGGAGTTTCCTGCGCCGCCCCCTACCGCCACTTCAAGGATAAGGACGAGCTTATAACCTCTGTTATGCAATTTGTGATTGAGGGATGGACGCTTTTGTCCCGACAGATCACCGAGATATTCGCATCAGACCCCAAGGCGCTCCTTACCGAGCTTGCCGTAGCGGGACTCCGCTTCTGGATAGCCAACGGCAATTTCCGCACGGTTATTTCCGCCTCCGCAACACTCGCTAAGGGTAAGATGGGACCCCTTGAGGAATTCGACAGACCGATAATCTCCGCTGTTGAGCGATATGCCGAAAAGAACGGTATCTCTGATAAGGCAAAGCTGTCCTTCAAGCTCCTTTCGGTCATCTATGGCGCGGTCATTCTTGTTGACGGCGGATATGAGAGCGCGGATATAGCGGCAGAGAATCTTAAGAGCGTGTTGTCCGCCGAGCTTTAAATCTCCCAAAACGGCTTGTCATCATAAACAAAAACTAAATATTCAAATTGACAAAATAATACAGAATGTCTAAAAATTCACACCCACCATCGGAAACGGCTTTATTTTACTTGACAAAGGAAAGACCGTGTGATAAAATTGGGTGTGAATTATTTTTTATAATATATATTTTTTCGCGAGGTATAAATGAGCAAAAGCTTTAACAAATTCAAAAGGAGAGTCAGAGTGCAGGCAATCACCGTATCCGCGCTTCTAGGCGTCGGCGTATCGGTCGTCGGCCTTGCCGCAGTCATACTTGCGGGTAAGCTTGGCGGCAATGCGGTAAAGCCGGTCTTTTACGTGCTTGGGGCAGTATTGGCGGCGGCGCTTTCCACGATTCTCTATTTCATATTCATGCCGTCGGACAAGCGGCTTGCCAAGCGTCTTGACTCGCTCTACGGTCTTGACGAGAAGGTCAGCACAATGGTCGAGCTCCGCGACGACGAGAGCGGATTTGCCCGTCTTCAGCGCGAGGATGCCGACCTGCGTCTTGGCGAAAAGCCGATAAAATCCCTCAAGGCTCGTCAGCTTGTCGCAGGACTTCTTGTGTTCTGTATTTCCGTCGGATGCATCGCCGGCGCACTCATCGTCCCTGCCAAAGCAGACGGAGGCGAGTCGGTGATCGACGAGTTTGACAAGCAGTGGATAATCACCGCCATCGGCGAGCTGATCACTACCGTCGAGAACGCATACATAAACGATACCTTGAGAGAAAAGGTCCTCACCGAGCTTAATTCCTTACTCGAATTTGTCGAGTCGTCGGATTATCTCTCCGAGATGAAGACAAAGGCCATATCCACGGTGCTCGGCATCAACGCCGCTCTCGTCGAGGCAAACTCCGCAGAGTCCCTGTCGGTCGTGTTCCTTGAGAGCTCGAACGATGCCGTAAAGGAACTTGCGAAGGCTCTTGGCGAGCTTGCGGGCTCGGGCTCCAAGAACGCTCTTGTCGCTCTTGGTGAGTCTGTTGCGGCTTCGGGCTCGGATGACCGTGACTTCACTGCTGATGAGCTTGATTCCTATCTCGCTGCCTCGGGAGTTCACTCTGGCGACACTCTTTATCTTCTCTTTAAGGGTCTGACTGCGGCTATCAGAGAAGGCTCGGATATTGAGGACGAGTTTTCCACTGCGGCAACCGCTCTTAACGCAGAGGTCATCGTCCAGAACGTTAACCGATCCACGATGAGGATAGTCATTAACAAGCTTTGCAATCTCTTCGGCATCACCGAGGACGACCTTACCGTGGTCGATCCCGACACCGATATCGATATTCGCGATCCCGAAACTGTGCCTCCGACTGAGGACGGCGAAGGCGAAGAGCCCGATAAAAACATAGGCTCGGGCGGTCTTGGCACGGGCGACGTCATCTACGGCAGCAACGACCTTGTCTTTGACCCCGATACGAATACACACAGACCTCTTGGCGAGATTCTCGGCGATTATTTTGCCAAGGCAAATGAAAAGATAACCGACGGCAAGGCCTCGGATGAGCTCTCCGACGCGGCAGAGGAGTATTTTGGCTCCCTCTTCGACGGCGCGCCCAAAAACGATTAATTTAAGTGAGGATATATAAATGGAAAACATGGAAAATGCAAAAAGCTTTAGTGCCAGAATTGCGAGCATAAAGGCAGAGCTCGCAAAGGACGTCGTCGGTAACGAGGAGGTTATCGAAAATATTATCATCGCCATTATCTCGGGCGGAAACGTGCTTCTTGAGGGTGTACCCGGTGTAGGTAAGACCAGACTTGTCCGTTCTCTCAGCCGTACCCTCGGCCTTCCTTTCTCGAGAATTCAGTTCACCCCCGACCTTATGCCCTCCGACGTTACGGGTACCAACATCATTCAGAAGGATAAGGACGGCAATATGCGTACCGTATTCCGCAGAGGTCCTATCTTTGCAAACCTCGTTCTTGCAGACGAGATCAACAGAGCTACACCCAAGACTCAGTCCGCGATGCTTGAGGTGATGCAGGAGCACAAGGTTACCATCGGCAGAGCTACTCACGCGATCTCCGAGCCTTTCTTTGTAATGGCGACCGAGAACCCCATCGAGCAGGACGGTACCTATCCGCTTCCCGAGGCTCAGATGGACAGATTTATGTTCAAGCTTATTATGAAGTTCCCCGGCACCGAGGAGCTCAAGAATATAGTTACCATGACTCAGGCTACCATGCTTGAGACCGCAGAGACGGTTATGGACGGTGAGACCATACTCGGTATGCGTCAGCTCGCATCAGGTGTTCCCGTTATCGATGACGTGCTTGAGTATGCCGTAAATCTCGTTTCCGCGACTCACCCCGAGCTCGACGGCGCGTCCGCAACCGCATCTAAGTACATCAAGTACGGCGCGTCTCCCCGTGCCGCTCAGGCGCTTATTACCGCCGCTAAGGTGCGCGCTCTTATGCACGGCAACTACAACGTATCCTACGCGGATATCGACGCTCTTGCAGGACCCGTTCTCCGTCACAGAGTAAAGGTCAACTACGCGGCTATCAACGATAAGCTCACCGTTGACGACGTGATCGAAATGCTTGTAAAGGAAACCAAAAAGCCCTAAATGAAAAAGTATGTAATCAACGAAGAGTTCCTCTCAAGGCTTGATATCCTCGAGACACTCCTCAAGAACAACGTCGCCGGAATGTTCGGCGGCAATAAACAGAGCAAATACGGCTCGTTTGGTTCTTCTTGCGAATTTGCTGATTACCGCGACTATATGCCCGGCGACGATATAACCAAGATCGACTGGAATTCCTACGCTCGCTTTGATAAGCTTTATCTCAAGCTTTTCCTTGACGAGAGACAGATGCACACGAGAATTTATATCGATGCCAGCCGTTCTATGGACTACGGCAGGGGAGAGAAGGCAGAGCAGGCAGTCCGCCTCGCCGCCGCCCTTGCGTATATGTCGGTGAACGAGATGGACAGAGTATCCGTCTACGTCATCAAGGACAGGACGGTCACCGAGCTTATTCCTCCTACGGTGGGCAAGGAGTCCTTCTTCAACAGAGTAGGCAAATTTAACGAAATTGAGTTTGACGGCGACAGCTACATAAGCGAGGCTATCCTCCCCTCCGTTGTCGGAATGGGTGACGGTATGTCGGTTATTATCTCCGATTTCCTCACCGATAATGACTACGAGACCGCGATAGACCACCTAATCGGCAAGAAGCGCGACGTATTTTGCATACAGATATTATCCCGAGGGGAGCTTGCGCCTCAGCTTACGGGCAAGATGCATCTCTATGACTCGGAGAATTATGACAAAACCTATAAAAAGAACATCGACCGAGATATTCTCAAGGCGTACAGAGCGGCGCTCGGATACGCTACGGACAGGATCCGTGACTATTGCTTCTCCCGCGGCGCGAATTACATTCTCGCATCCGCAGAGGACGATATCGGTGAGATCATCTTCGGCAGGCTCGAGGAAGAGGGGGTAGTGAAATGACGTTTCTTTATCCCATAGGTCTTCTCGGCCTCATAGGTATTCCGATTCTTATCATCGTATACCTTATCAAAAACAGATATGCGGAGCAGACCATAGCCTCCACCTTCCTCTGGCGTCTTAGCGAGAGATTCTTAAAGAGGAGAAATCCGCTCTCGAGGATAACCGGTATTATCAGCCTTATCCTTCAGCTTCTTCTTGTCGCGGCTCTCTCTCTTGCGGTCGCGCATCCTATCATCGTGCTCCCCGGAGCGGCTCACGAATATTGCTTTATTCTTGACGGCTCGGCGAGTATGAATATGCAGATGGACGGCAAGACCCGCTTTGACCTCGCAAAGGAGGAAATACTCAAGGTGGTCGACGAGGCTAAGGAGGGCAGCACCTATACCGTAGTTTACGTTGGCGGCACCACCGAGGTGCTTCTTGAGAAGGCGGACGATAAGTCCCGCGTTTCCGACAGACTCGCATCGCTTCAGTCTACCGACGGAGCTATCGATTATACCGATGCCATCGGTGTGGCTCAGGGCTACTTTGACGATAACCCCTCCACACGCGTTTATCTTGTTACCGATACAGATTACAACACGGTTGAAAACCTGACTCTTGTCAACGTTTCAAGAGGCGAGAATAACGTCTCGGTTGAGGACGTTATCTACTTCAAGTCGGGCAAGACCAACCTTACGGTCAGCGGAAATATCATTTCCTACGGCGCGGACAGACTCGTTGACGTGGAGATCTACGTCGACGGCGCGGATGAGCCTCTCAGCGCTACCAAGGTGCAGGCATTTAAGGACGTACCCACACCCTTTACCTTTACCGTGGAGGCGTCGGAGTTTTATTCGGTTACCGTAAAGGCTCCCATAGAGGATTCTTACGGGAAGGATAATTCCGTAACGGTCTATGACATCGAGAGCGAGAACTCCTATAACGCGCTTCTGGTCAGCGACGCTCCCTTCCTCATTGAGGCAGCGATCGATGCGGTCAGCACTGCGGATATTACCGTTATGACAACAGAAGCTTACAAAAAAGAGGAAGAACGCCTTGCTAAGCTTGATAAGACCGTCAACGGATATTCGCTTTATATCTTTGATTGCTATGATCCCGCAACCCTTCCGTCAGACGGCTCGGTCTGGTTTATAGGCCCCGGCGCGAGCGTTGAGGGCAGCGGCTTCAGCGTGCAGGGAGAGGTAACTCTCGAGACTGCGGATACCATTACGCTCTCGAGCTCCACGGCGAGCATTGTGCGTAAGCTTACCGCGAATATGGTAGGCGACGATATCTACGTATCGGGATACGTAAAGTGCGGTCTTTACGCCGACTTTACCACTCTTTATTCCTACAAGGGCAATCCCGTGATATTCACGGGCGTTAACAGCTACGGCAACCGTGAGGTGGTCTTTGCATTCAACCTTCACGATTCCGATATAACCCTATCTCTTGATTACCTTGCGATGCTTGGAAATCTTCTTGATTATTCCTTCCCCGAGGTTATTGAGAAAACCGATTACTTCTGCGGTGACACCGCAGAGATCAACGTAATATCCGGTTGCAACAGTATTCGTGTTGAAACTCCCGACGGGGAAGAGATATACACAGATACGACCGGAGCGGTCAGTGAGTTTGAGCTTACAAAGGTCGGAGAATACAAGATAACGGTTGATATCTCCGGCACAGAGAGACCTGCATATTACGTTTATTCCTCCGTGCCGAAGGAGGAGCGACCGACCGAGACCGTGGCTGAGTCGATCAGCATACACGGCGAGGCGACAGAGGAGGGAAGCGACGGTAGGTATGATCCTATGACGCTTCTGTTTATCCTCGCGGCGTTACTATTTGCGGCAGAATGGATGGTGTATTGCTATGATAAATATCAGCTTCGATAATCCATTCTTACTCCTTTTGCTTATCCCGATGCTCGCGCTTGTCTTAGTGCCGTATTTTATAGCGATACGCAAGGAGAATAAATCCCGCGCGGCATCAGTTGCGCTTATCCTGCATATTGTTATCGTGCTTCTGTGTGTGCTTGCCGCGGCAGGTATGTCCAACGTAACCGTCATCACCGAGACCGAGCTCTACGTAGTTGCGGACGTCTCCTATTCGATGGACGGTAAGCTCGACCTCGTAGACGAGTATATCGCCAAGGTTGAGGACGAGCTGCCGAGAAACTCCGAGATGGGAGTTATAACCTTCGGCAAAAATTACAGACTTCACACACCCCTAGGTGAGCGCATAACCTCGGTTAAGGACAACAACGTAAACGACAGCGGCACAGACATCGTATCTGCGCTTCGCTATGCCGACTCTCTCTTCGGCGAGAGCTCGATCAAGCGTATTGTTCTTATCACCGACGGTATGTCCACCGACAGCGAGGCGGGCTCTGAGCTTGTCCGCATTGTCGAGGACCTGAAGGCAAAAGACGTTTATATCGACGTTGTCTACGTTGATAACAATCTTTCCGAAGATGAAAAGGAGATCCAGCTTACCTCGGTTGATTTTAACCCCTCGGTTTACCGCGGAAGCAAAACCACAGCGGATCTTCTCATAGAATCCTCTTATGACGGAAACGTGATTCTCAACCTCACTAAGAATGGCGAATCTTTCATAAGCAGGACAGTCGAGCTTACCAAGGGCTTCAACGTTGTGAACCTTGAGCTCGATACCGAGGAGGAGGGCGAGAACGATTACTCCGTTTCCTTCGTCGCAACCTCCGACGCTTCGGAGCACAACAACACCCTTTCCTTTACTCAGCGTGTTAACGGAAAGCTTAACGTGCTTCTTATCACTTCGTCAGCAGATGACGAGCAGATCGTCAAAGGACTTTACGGCGAGGATGCCGTGATCGACACCTACGTCAAGCCGAAGGATAGCAAGCCCACGATGTCGAACCCGAATCCCAAGCCCGTTGCCTTCAACGTTCCGTTTGCGGTAGAGGATCTCTGCAAGTATGACGAGATCATTCTCTCAAACGTTGACGTCGAAAAAATAACCAACGCCGATACGTTCATCGAGTCACTCGATACGGTAGTTTCCGAGTTCGGTAAGAGCTTGATTACGGTCGGCAACAACGGATTGCAGAATAACGAGAGCGAGCTTGCCGCCAAGATCGGCAATATGCTCCCCGCCAAGTTCGGCAACGACGACGCTGATCCCAAGCTTTATACCCTCGTTATCGATAGCTCGCGCAGTATGGAGTTCAAGAATGCGGACTACTTTGTAATGGCAAAGCTTTCCGCTACCTACCTGCTCGGTCTGCTTAACGAGAACGACTATTTCTCCATCGTCACCTTCTCAGGTGAGGTTTATCACCTTGCTCAGCCTCAGATAGCCAGCAAGGAAAACGTTGAGAGCGCGCTAAAGGCGGTGGCAAATCTCGACGTTACTCAGGGCACTATGATCGGTGCGGCTTTGCGTGCCGCAGGCGAGCTTATGATCCCGATGAGCTTTAGCGAGAAGCAGGTAATTCTCATCTCGGACGGTATGTCCTTCGAGGGCGGCGAGACGCTCTCCGACGATCCAATTACCGAGACAGAGGTGCTTCGCGCCAACAATATAACCGTTTCTACCCTTAATACGGGTAACACCGACACCTTAGGTGTCGATACTATGAGATCTATCGCTGCCGCGGGCGGCGGCATCTACTACTTCTGCCAGCGCTCAAGCGATCTTGAGTCGCTTATACTCGGCGACGTGGCTGATGAGGTTACCGACACCGAGATCATCGGAGATATTCCGGTAATCGTCTCAAAGGAGAACGACCCCGTCCTTGAGGGCGTTGAAAAGCTCGGCAACGTCGGCGGCTACGTGTACGCCAAGACAAAGGCGAGCGCAGAGACCGTCCTCAGTGTTGAGTACGTAAAATCCGGCGGAGGCAAGGTCGAGGCGCCCCTGTACACCTATTGGTCATACGGTAACGGCAGGGTAGCGACTCTTACCACCAATCTTGGCGGAGATTGGGTAAGAAATTGGGCGGATGAGAGCGGAGCTCTCTTCCTTGGAAACATTCTTTCCACTAATACTCCCAAGACCAAGATCGATTATCCCTATACCGTCAGCGTCAGCTACGACGGTAAGTACTCGGGCGTGGAAATAATCCCCGCAGTGCTTAACCCCGATGCGACGATGAACGTTACCATCGTATTCCCCGACGGAAGCGAGGTAACCGAGAAGCTCACGTTTGACTCCTACCGTTACTTCTACAGATTCCGTACCGATGTGATAGGCAAGTATCTTGTCAAGGTCTCGTACGATTGGACCACCAAGTCCTATACCTCCGAGAGCGTGCATACGATCTCTTACTCACCCGAGTATGATGAATTCGTGACCTATTCTCCCGCTCCCATCTATGCGTTTATGAGAAATCACGGAAACGTATTCACGGACGGAAATATCACTCTCGAGGTGGATGAAAATAAGATCGCGACCTACGTTCTTTACTTTACAGTTCCGTTCCTTGCCATTGCGGCGGCTATATACGTTATAGACACCGTTTTAAGAAAGCTCAAGTGGGCGGACATAGTCAGCCTTTTCAAGAGAAGATCAAAGGAGGCGAAGAAATGAAAAACAGAATAATATCCCTCCTTTTGATTTTCATCCTTTTATTCTCATTCTCCGCGTGCGGCGTGTACAATCCGCCCGATACGGGCGAGGAGGAAAATGAGGGTGACACCACGCCTCCCGATGATAATCCGCCCGATGTTGGCGGCGAGGAAGAGGAGGAGCCGTTTGTAGCAACCGTTATGATTAACGGTAAGCCCTATACTCCACCCACCGTCTCCGACGATTCACTCGCTCTGAAGGTGAGATGGACCGACGGCAAGACCTACCATACGGTCACCGTTGACGAGGACGGTAGGGCAGAGTGCTACGGACTTGACGGAGATTACACCGTCACACTTATTAATTTGTCCGACGATTACACCTATAATCCCAATATCTACACCGCGTCGAATGACAAAAAGAGCGTTGTTATAGAGCTTCAGACTCTCACCAAGACTCGTGGAAGCGGCAACGGCCTTTACAGCGCGATAGGCATGAGCAAGCCCGGTGTGTACCGCGCCGAGATAGCCAAGGAGGGCAGGGTAGTATACTTCGAGTTTTCCCCCTCCAAGGCAGGCACGTACGCAATAGAGTCTTGGGTTGACGTCAGCGCGGGCATGTACGATCCTGTTGCAGACGTTTATTACGGCAGCTCGCAATTCAAGTACTACGCTTACCAACTTGACGGCGGCGGAGCATCGCTGGGATATACCACCAATTTCAAGCATATCGTTGAGGTTGACGAGGCCTTTATCGGAAACTGCTACACCTTCGCGGTATTTGTCAACGGTAAGGATGCGACCTATCCCGTGAACGTTGATTTTGCCATTACCTATGAGGGCGGATATACCTACGATTGGATAGTTTCGAATTTCGTATTCCCCGACTTTATTCCCAACGACTCGTCATATTCCTCTTGGTATTCCGATTATTATTCTTACCTTGAGGCTGATAAAGCGAAATACGGCTCGTCGGATTACTCCGATGCGTCTGTGATCATCGACGGCAAGCGCGTATTCGATCAGAACAACTATAAGCTCAATCCCGACGATGGCTACTATCACGTCTTTGACCTTGAGAGGTATGCCGCATACGGCGGTTGGGGACCGATACTCTACGCCGAGATCACCAATCCCACGATCTTTATCGACTCCGCGTTCAATACGGTTGAGTATGCCGGAAATAAGGCTCTCACCGTCTCCTCGGGAACAGAGAATTATAAGCTCTTTATCGAGGGCTACGACGAGCTGATCATCTGGCACGGTGACGTTGGTCCGTACTTCTGCAGTGCTGACTGCGAGTGCTTCGCTACCAACGGCGGCGCGTGTACAGTCGAGGATAACTGCAAGACCTGCGCCGAGAATGGCTGCCGCATCCTTCCCGCTAAGTATAAGGGACAGCGCGGATACGCCGATATTGCGATAGCGGGCAGATGCCCCGTGACCGAGGAGCTCAAGGAATTCTTGCAGAAATATTCCGTCAATCAGAAGCTCTTCAGCGACGGCAACGGCTGGGCAGAACAGTATGTTCCGAGATACGATGCGTACGAGGATTCGCAATGGCTCTTTGCCTGCGGATATTACAAATAAGGTGAATATGCAAACGTAAATTTGCATTTTACACCCAAAACGCGGTAAAAACCGCAAAACCACTTAATTTGTTTAAAACCAAAAATATATATAGGAGGATTAAAAAATGAAAAAGATTTCTCTCTTGGTTTTAGTTTCTATGATCTTTTTACTTTGCTTGACCTCTTGTGGTCTTTTCTCTACTGAAGATGAGCATGAGCACACCTTCAGCTCTGAATGGTCTACAAGTGAGACAGAGCATTGGCATGCAGCATCCTGCGAGCATGCAGATCAGAAGTCCGACGTTGCTTCTCACAGCGACGCTGGCGAAGACGGTGTATGTGACGTATGTAACTACGTAATTTACAATCTTTACACCGTAAGCGTTACCGCTGACGAGCTTGTTACTCTCAGCAGCACCGCCGTTACTGTAAAGGAAGGCACAGACGCTACCTTTACCGCTACCGTTAGCGACAAGTACGTTCTTACCGCTACCGGCGCAGAGGTAGTTGGCGAACCTACTGTTGAAAACGGAAATAAGGTTTATACCTTCAAGGTATCGGCAGTTTCCGCTGATACAAGTGTTACCGTTTCTGCAGAGAAGAAGGTATTCGCTTCCGTTGCTGCAGAGGGTACCGGTAAGTTTGAGTCTCTCGAGGCTTTCAACTATGCATCCTCGTCCATAACCTTTAATGCTCTCACTGCGGGTACTTACACTATTATGGGCACCGAAGGACTTGTTTTTGGTCTTGAGGGCTCCGATGATGCTATGTGGGTATATGAGTTTACCGTAGAGGAAGCAGGTGAGGTCAACCTTGTTGCCAAGTACTTCTCTTGGAGTGCAATGGATGAGTTTGCGTACGAGTACAGCATCGTATCCGTTGACGAGGTTGTTCTTCCCGCGGGCGAAGGTGAGGGATACGTTATTCCGGCTTTCGAAACCACTGTTAAAATCGTTGCTCCCACCACTCCCGGTCTCTACTGGGTAGGCTCCGACCTTGAGAATATGGTTTGGAACGGTGTATGGGGAACCGGTTGCTTCGTCAATGTTAAGGAAGGCGATGAGTACATCGAGCTGACCGTTAAGATCAATGAGGCTGAGGATGCTGTTTATGAGCTTGACTACAGCGTTGTTATTCCCGCTGACGTTATCATCGTAAGCGGCGATAACACTATCGACGTTCTTCTTGGTAACTACACCAAGGTTACCTTCACCGCAACCGAGGCAGGCTCTTACGTGATCGCTTGTACACAGAATTATTCCACCCTTTACACCTGGGATGATGAATATGAGTATATGGGCTATCATGGTAGCTCCGTCGTAACAAAGGCTCTTGCAGCCGGCGAAGCCGTTACCTATTACATTAACAATTCCTATGCAGAAACAGATATTGATGAAGTAGTTAATGTTACATACGCAGGCTTCGTTCTTGATACCGGTGCCAACACCGTAAGCGCTAACGGCACAGGCGTTGCCGCATCCGTCATTAACTCCGGCAACTGGGAGGATCGTACCTATCTCATTACCGCGGGTGAAAACGCTAAGCTTGGCTTCATCGGCGAGAACGGCGAGATCGTTTACGTAGATTCCAAGGAAGTTTTCGTGCTTGATGGAGCATCCGTAAGCTTCGTTGTTGCTACCGTTGACGGCACTGACGCTGACGTTACCGTTTCCGTTGAGCTTGTTGTTTACGAGGTTTATCTTGAAATCGGTGACAACACTCTTGAACTCGTTCCGGGCGCAGAGTATACTGTATATGCTTATGACCTTAGCTATTATACCGAATACGCTCTTACATTTAATAGTGACCTTGTATATATCAGTTCTTGGGGCTCGGGCATCGAATCCGGCGTGACCAATCAATGGTATGGCAGCTTGACCTTGACACTCGTTGGAGATTCGGCTGCAACAGTAACAGTTACACTTTCTTCTAAATCCAGCGCATCTGTAGAGCTTAAATCCGGCGATAATACAATTACCGTTGAAGATGCTTGGAACGGAACTGAGGTTGCCATTACAGCTCCTTATTCGGGAACCTATACTATCACTCCCGGCACTAACGCGGTGGTAATTTATGATTATACCTGTTATTATGCAGGTGATACTCTCGAGCTTACTCTTATCACAGATGAAACTGTTACTCTCGTTGTCGTTACTGAGGATTATGAGCCCGGCGATGTTGTGGTTTCCCTCGATATAGAGTTTGGCGCAATAGATAACGAGCTTGCTCTTGGCGATAGCACTATAACCGTAGTCAATTCCTGGAATGGAACCGAGGTGGTGATTGTTGCTGACGCTACAGGTGTTTACACTGTTACTCCCGGTACAAATGCGGTTGTGGGTTACGATTATACCAACTACTATGCGGGTGAGGCTCTTACTCTTGTTCTTACAGAGGGCGATGTGGTATCTATCCTTATCTTTACCGAGGATTGGGAGCCTGGTGACGTTTCTGTAAACCTTTCCTATTCCGCAAACTGATTTTGCAATAACCCATTCGCACACCACTCCTTCACGGGGTGGTGTGCTTTTTATTTTTTCTTCCGGAAGTTATAGAAACTGCACAAACAAAAACGGTAAAATATTCATTCAAAGCGGAAAAATATTCACAAAACGTAGAAAATAGTCATATTTCGGATTTAGGCTTGAAATTAGACTTATTTTATAGTATAATATAATAGCCGTAGCATTTTCTGCGGCCATAAAAAAGTTGAAAAAGCTATGAAATATATCGAGGAGGACTTTCGAAATGAAAAGAAAGATCTTTACGCTCCTTTGTCTTATTGCGATCGCTGCTCTTGCGCTCGCATCCTGCGAATTCCTGCCGCCCGTCGATGGACCGGAGCAGGGAAGCGGCGAGACCTGCGAGCATACTAAAAGCGATACATGGTCTGCGAGCTCGACTCAGCACTGGCGCGCCGCTACGTGTGAGCATACCGATTTGAAGTTTAACGTTGCAACCCACGTGGACACGGACGAGGACGGAGTATGCGACGTCTGCGATTATGCTCTCGGCCATACACACAACTATTCCACCGCTTGGTCCTCGGACTCTACTCATCACTGGAAGTCAGCTATCTGCACTCACAAGGATGAAAAGACCGAGCTCGGCAGCCATGCTGATGAAAACTTTGACGGAGCCTGCGACGCTTGTGCGCATCACGTCCACGTAGAGGGCATCTTCGGCTACTGTACGGTATGCGGCGAGCAGCTCTCGGATACCAATGCTGAGAATCTTGATGAAATAATCCCCCTCATCGTTGCGAGTGCGGACAAGATATCTGGCGGCTCTATTAATTATAATTATTATAGCACCTCGCCTTCTCTTGACGGATACGTCAAGACGGATAAGAGCGTGATATATCTGCTCGGCAAGGGATATGCATATTACCGCACCGAGACCGAATCTCACAATATGGGCACCGCCTCCTCGGATATCACGGAGAAGTGGTTTGAGCTCATCGACCCCGAGACAGCCTTCGGTATTTATAACGAATACTACAACGGCACGAGCACAGGCTATATGCTTGACCCCTCTGCCACCCTCAATAATCTGACTGGATACTATTACTCGGTTTCCACACTTGCCGACGCATACGGAGCAGAGAAGACTCTTGAGGCCCTTTACAACCTCTCTTACAGCTCCGGCGCATCCAACTACGTTTATAACTACGATGACGGCGTTTACTCCTTCTCATACGGTTATCTTTACGTTAACACCGAGACGGGCGCAGGCGAGGAGAATCACGTGGATTACTACGAGGTTTCCGTTTCCTTCAGCGTTTCCGAGACGGGAGCTCTCACCGACCTTACCGTAGTCTGCGATTGCTATTCCAATTCGCTTGAGAATGAGGCGGACAATGATTTTGTGTATAATCAGCCTACCAACTCGATCACTATGAAGGATACCGCTGTCCCCGACACCTACACCTTCGTAGTATCTCAGATCGAGGGCGAGAGGACCTACGTCAGCGAGAAAAAGAAGTCCGACTTTGTTCCCGAGAGCTTTGATTTCTACACAGACCTCGGCTGCACGACAGAGCTTGGCTCCACCGTCACGGTGACCGAAGCAACCACTCTTAAGATCTATCTTGGCAACTTCTCTCCCGCGGGTACGAGCGCGGATTACATACTCGACACCTTCTCCTGCACGTCAGATCTTTACACGTGGATATTTGACGGTACTATCAGCATTTACTGCCGTACCGTGGGAAGTTATCCCGTAGAAATCAGCATCGGTGGCAGAACGGTTTCCTTTACCGTAAACGTGGAGGAGAGCTCTGCAGGAAGCGTCGTTGAGCCTCCCGCGCCCGAGAACGGTATCCGCGTTGAGGTCACAGACGCGCTCACCTACACGTGGGACACCGAGGTCAGCTTCACCGCACCCGCATCGGGTGACTTTACCTTCACCGTACCCGCGGGTCTCGGAGCGTTCAGCGCCGCTGATAAGGAGATCTACGGCAGCGCTATGATCGATCCCCTCGATCCCGATGGCTCGCTTGGCGGCAGCTTCACAGTCTCTCTGCTTGCAGGTGAGACCTACACCTTCTACACGACCTCTGCCGATCCCGTTATAACCTACGTTACCTACTCGGTATCCGATTATACCGGTGAATACTCGGGCGCTCTCAGCCCCGAGGCTCCTACCAAGAAGCCCGTCACCGTCGGAGACCACACCCTCACCGTAACCTCGGATGACATTGCCGGCGAGGTTATTCAGCTTTCACTTGAAGCTACCCGCGCAGGTACGTATACCTTCATCAGCGATAGTTTCTTCGCTAATATCTACGATTCCAAGGGCGACTTTGTTTCCAGAAACATCTCTTATCTTGAAAGTGGCGTCTACACCTTCTCGGTATACGTCGGCGCTCTTGAGTCAGCAGGTGAATATTTATTCAGCATAACCTATACCGCTCCCGGAGATGAAAACGGCAATGCCGGATCAGGCTCGGGCTCTTCTGGAGGCGCGGGCAGTCATGATAATCCCATCGTTATTGAGAGCCTTCCTGCCGATATCACTCTCGTGGGCGGAGCAGACAGCTACTACTCCTTCACCGCTGCCGAGGATTGCGTGATAATCATCACCGGAGGCTTTGTATCCGTTCTTGATTATGAGATGGCGGCAGCCTATGACGCTGATTTTAACCCACTCTATTACACCGTTTACGGCGTAAGCGCGGGTGATACAGTTATTCTTAACTTAATGAACACCGGTGCAGCGGATATTTCCGTGAACGTTAAGACGGGCGCTCCCATTATATCCGGTAGCATCGATAAACCTTATGAGCTTGGTATATACGGCGGCAATTTCGCATCCTATCCTGTAAAGACCTCGGACGGGCTCGTCTGGTTCGTATTAGACTCCTGGATGGACGGTGAGCTCACTCTTAGCTTTAACCTCAGTGTAAACGCTAAGTACGGCTCCGACCTCACCGCTCTTGCGTCTGCGGACGGCGTCACCGAGCTGGGGCTTACCGTAGCAAACGGAGTGAAGTATTACCTCGCTCTTGCTACCGCGGATGGAACAGAGGCGGACATTGAGTTTACCGCTACTCTCGGTGACGGCTCGGGCTCGACTCCCGATCCTACTCCTACTCCGGATCCCGATCCTACTCCCACGCCTACGCCGGATGAGACGGGGCTTGAGGGCAAGTTCGTAGCGACCTGCGTATATAACTCCAACGTGCGCGTCCTCGTTGATTCCTCTGCGATATACATCGTTGACCCCGAGGGCAGAGTAATAACCTTTACCTACACCTACGTTGACGGTGTGTTCGAGGTATACTACAACGGCAATAAGCTTCCCAACTCAGGCGATCCCGAGTTTACAATAACCGATGGCACGCTCACCGCGATAAAAAATAACGGCACTTATTACACTCTGACTCCGACCGATGAGGAGATAGTGATAAATAAGCCGAGCGACGCGGAGCAGGGAACAGACTCCAATCCCTTCGTTCTTGAGGAGGGAACTGAGTCCGTAACGATCACCTCCGACGCTACCGAAAAGACTTACTATAAATTCACCGCTACCGAGTCTGGTACTGTAACCTTTACCTGGCCTACCGCCGACTCCTGGGTTGACATTTACGAGCTTGACGAGGCCGGCAACAATACCGCTAATTCCTCAAGCGCTTACCTTACCTCCACCTTCTCGTTTGAGGTAGAGGCGGGTAAAACGTACAGAGTAGGTCTTTGTACCTGGAGCACAAAGGGAGAGGTTACGATTACCGTTTCCTTCACCTGAACATCGCGAACCTAAAGAAATCGATAAGTGACAAGAGCAGAGCTCCGAGTGGGCTCTGTTCTTTTTGTTGCTTGGATATGTAAATGATAGGTTACGAAATGCGCCTTAAAATGTTTTTTCAGTGTTTTTTGCGTTAGAAAAGCCTCAGGAAATTAGTGCTGTGTTTTCGCTCGGCAGCAGTTGCTTTTTATCAAGCTTTGAATTTTTCATAAAATTTCATTTCTTCCTATTATTAATTCGCGCGTGGGTAAATTGCACAAAAAAACGTTCACAGAATGGACATTATTAATGAAAATTAAATTAATGAGAAAAACATCTAGACCTTTTTAAATCTTTGTGTTATAATAATTGCGGTAACCTTTATAGGGGAAAATTACCTAACAAAATTTAAAAGGAGAAAACGAAAATGAAAAAGGTTTCTTTATTGATCCTTGTATCAATGATCCTTTTGCTCGCATTCACGTCCTGTGATATGCTTCCCGAGTCCGTAGCCGGTCCTCTTAACGACGCTAAGGAAACCGTACTCGGCTGGTTTGGCATTGAGCAGTCCGTAGAGCACGAGCACGTATGGACAGACGCTACTTGTGAGTCCCCCAAGACTTGTGAGTGCGGTGAGACCGACGGCGAGGCACTCGGCCACACTTGGACCGACGCTACCTGCCAGGCTCCCAAGACCTGTTCCGTATGTAGCAAAACTGAAGGCAATGCTCTCAAGCATGAGTGGGAAGCAGCTAGCTGCGAAACTCCCGCTACCTGTAAGCTTTGCGGCGAGATCAGCGGTGAGGCGCTTGGCCACACCTGGATCGACGCAACTTGCACCAATGCTAAGTATTGCGTAGAGTGTAATAAAACAGAGGGTACCGCTTCCGGTCACGACTGGATGGAGGCTACCTGTGTTATTCCTAAGACCTGTAAGGTTTGCGCAGCTACCGAAGGCGTAGCAAAGGGCCATACTTGGGATGCAGCTGACTGCGAGAATCCCGAGACTTGTCTCAACTGCGGCGCAACCGAGGGCGAGTGCATCGGCCACAACTGGACCGAGGCAACCTGCGTACTTCCCGAGATCTGTCTCAACTGTGGTGAGATCCAGGGTGAGGCTCTTGGTCACAACTATGCAGACGCTACCTGTGAGGCTCCTCAGACTTGTTCCGGTTGTGGACATACCAAGGGCAGCCCTCTCGGTCACGAGTGGACTGAGGCTACTTGTGTAACTCCCAGTGAGTGTACCACTTGTGGTAAGGTAAGCGAAGTTGACGCTACCGGCCACGACTATGCAGACGCTACCTGTGTTCTTCCTAAGACTTGTAAGCTTTGCGGCGGCACCGAGGGCGAGGCTCTTGGTCACGTTGGCGGCACCGCAACCTGCAACACTCTTGCAGTTTGTGATGTTTGTTCTGAAAGCTACGGCGAGTACGATGGTCATAACATCGTAACCACCGATGCAACCTTCACTTGTTCTAAGTGTAACGTTTCCTTCAGCGTTGTTTCTGAGGGCGTATACTTCAATGGCGACAATATGACCGGCACTACCATTGGTAGCTACACCGGCACCAATATCGGTAACTACGTAGGTACCGGCTCCGCATACAACGGCGGCGCTAACAAGGTTGTTTCCGAGAACGGCGTTTGGAAGGCAATTACCGATGAAGCTCGTGTTGACGGTACTGATGCAGCAGGCACTACTCAGATGCAGGTTTGGCTTCCTCAGATCAAGACCGGCTTCAAGGAGTTCAACGCCGGCAATAAGAGCATCGGCGCTATGTCCTTCAAGCTTAAGCTTGACCTCTCCTACGCTAAGGACGTATTCTCCGTTCTTCTTCACAACTCTAACGGTTGGAATCCCGAGAACGGTATCAGAACCAATGTTCTTGACATTCAGCCCATCGTTGCTGAGGGCGTTGTTACCGGCTATAAGGCTAACGTATGGGTTGACAACAGCCGTACCACCGTTGAGCTTCCCGTTACTCTTGTTGATGGCGGTTCCGCTACCGAGTGGTTCGAGGTTCAGATGTTCTTCGTTATGGATAGCGAGAACGACGTAGTTACTACTTACTACTACATCGACGGTGCATTCCTTGCATCCGGCTCTTACGAAAACACCGTAGACGGTGATGCTCTCTCCTGCGTATACATTAACCTTAACGCTTGGAATGCAGGCTCCGGTTACTACATGGACGATATTCTCTTCGGCCATACCAAGAATTCTCACTACGTATTCGACAATCAGTCTCACGTAGTTACTCCCGCGACCTGTACCGAGCCCGAGACCTGCTCTTGCGGTCTTACTCAGGGTGAGGCTCTTGGCCACGACTGGGCAGACGCTACTTGCGTTCTTCCTAAGACCTGTAAGACCTGTGGCGATACCGATGGTAAACCTCTTGGTCACAACCTTGTTATCTCCTCCGACGAGGAAAAGCTCAGCTACACCTGCTCCGCTTGTAACGTATCCTTCGTAATCGAAGAGTACAAGTACTTCAACGGCGCAGCTGCAAATGATTTTGTATTCACTAAGAACGGCGGTTTCGCTATCAATATCAATGAAGCTGGTCAGTATGAAGCATTCTTCGCTCCTACTACCGCTGCTCCCGGCAGCTCTATCGTAGCAGGCGACAGCACTACTACCGAGGAAAAGGATGAATCTGGTAACAAGACCGGTTGGTATGAGTACACTGATTCCGGTAAGGCCGGTTCTCAGCATATGTTCTGGATTCCTTCCAACGGCGCAGGCAAGGGCCTTCAGGGCTTCTCTTGTGCTAACAACGCTACCGGCGTTATCGCATTCAAGATGCAGACTAACGTTGATACCGCGTTCAATGTTTCCGCAGCTAAGGAAAGAGGCGCGGCTGACTGGACCGGTTGGGGCACCAGCGAGATTAAGCTTCTCAACGTAGGCGCTTACTCTGAGGACGGCATCGTTCTTAAGGGTGGCTTCAACGCAGGCACTGAGCTTGTTACCATCCCCGCTAAGGACGGCTGGTCTGAGATGTTCGACGTTAAGATCTTCATCCAGCTCAAGGATGACAACACCATCACTGCTCACTACTACATCAACGCTGAGTACGTCGGCACCTTCTCCGGTGACATGACTATTGATTCCGGCGATATTAGAGCGCTCTATATCAACGGTTGGACCTATACTGCTAACACCGGTATCATCATGGATGATATCGTTATGGGTTACACCACTGAAGCAGGTCACTTCTTCTTCGACGGTCAGAACCACGATGTTTCCGAAGCAACCTGTACCGAGCCCGAGCAGTGCTCTTGTGGTTATGTTCTTTCTCCCGCTCTTGGTCACACCAACGGCAAGGCAACCTGTACTGAGGATGCTAAGTGCTCCGTTTGTGGCGAAGTAGCAGAGAAGGCTCTCGGTCATAGCCTTGCAGTTTCCGGTTACGATGCAACTGCTACGACTATGATTTACGCTTGCGTTAACAACTGCGGCGCTTCTTACAACCTTGCAGGTCATTACTTCGACGGTACCGAGACCTTCACTAACGCAAGTGGTGATACTGCCTCTTACACCGGCGATAACTCCAACGGTTACTACGATTACTTCAATAAATCTGACGCTCCCAGCAACGCTCAGGCTCAGCTTTGGGTCCCCAGCAATGTCAATAATCCCGACACTCTTGCGGACTTCTCCTGCGAAAACAACGCATTCGGCGTATTCGCATTCAAGATTAAGCCCAACAACACCGACGGTGACATCGAGTTTATTTTTGCTGAGAGAAGAAATGGCTCCAACTGGTCAGGCTGGGGTCCGAGTGACATTAACGTACTCAACATCAACAAGATAGCAGACGGTTCCGTTACCATCAAGGGCGGCATTGATAACTACAACACCAATTTTGGCACTGTTTCCCTTTCTGAGAATGACGGTTGGATCGACATTGCTCTTATGATCCAGCTCACCTCTGAGAAGAAAATCACTATCAACGTCCTTGTAAACGGTAAGTATGCAGGCACTGCTACCGGCGCTATGGATATTCATACCGGTATACTCAGATCCGTTTACATCAAGAGCTCTAACACTACTAAGGGCGCAGGCTTTGCAATCGATGACATCGTATTTGCTTGCACCACTGAAAAGGTTCACTTCCAGCTCGACGGTCAGGCTCATGAAAAGTCTGATGCTACTTGTACCGAGGCTGAGAAATGCAGCTGCGGTTACGTTTACGCTTCCGCTAAGGGTCACACCGCTGAGGACGCAACCTGTACCGAGGATGCTAAGTGCTCCGTTTGTGGCGAAGTAGCAGCTAAGGCTACCGGCCATAACCTTACTGGTTCCGCTTGGGACGCAGCTAAGAACACCTTCGTTTACTCCTGCGCTAACGGTTGTGGCGAATCCTACAACCTTACCGGTTACTATGCAGACGGTACCGATAAGAACAACCTTGAAGTTGTTAACAACGGTGTTGACTACGTTCTTACCATTAACGAGCAGGGACAGTATGAAATGATTAGTCCTGATGAGGATGGTGCAGCAAAGGGTCAGCAGCAGATCTGGGTTCCTCTTAAGGGTACCCCCGCGCTCCTTAATGATTTCTCTTGCGCTAATAATTCCGTTGGTTTCCTTTCCTTCAAGGTTAATGCGAAAAACGTGAATAATAATGGCCTTCAGTTCAAGCTTAATGCTGAAAGAGAAACCGGCGCTTGGAGCGGTGGTCCTAATAAGGATGGCTGGACTGATTGCTCTTTCGCTGTTCTCGACATTGAGAAAATAAGCTCCGAGAATCAGACTACTGCTAAGGTTACTGGTTACAAGGGCGTTACTGTTGCCGTTGTAGAGCTTGATGCAGACCAGTGGACCGGTTGGCTCGATATTGCTATCAAGATTGAACTTCATGATGACAATACCATGACTCTTACCTATTATTATAATGGCGTAGCAGTTGCAACTGTAACCGAAACCATGCCTATCTACACCTACAGAATTAATTCTGTTTACATTACCGGTAAGACCAATGCTAAGGGCACTGGCTTCAAGTTCGACGATCTCGCATTCGGCTACGTAGCTCCCGAGAAGTTCTACAACTCCGAGATCGCAGCTGAGAACGTTACCTCCGAGACTCTTAAGACTATCGTAGATTCCAAGTTCAAGCAGTGCGATCAGTGCACCACCGTTAACGCACAGGGCGGTACTCCCGTATACGTTCTTGCTGACAAGGACGGCGCTGAGGTAGAGGCACTCTACGTTTCCAGAACCTACGCTTGGGCAGGCACTGAGGCAGAGCAGTTCACTGAGTTCAGATTTGCTCTTGATAGCACCAAGAAGGTTACAAGCTTCTCCTTCGATTACAAGATTGAAGGAACTGTTGAAGATAACACCAGATACACATTCTACGATCCTTATCTCGGCGAGACCTTCCAGACGGATGCGTACGTTCAGGTTAAGACTGTTGCTACTCACGTTAACAATGATGGCTCGACAGAAGATTATCCTGAGCTTAAGGGAACTGATCTTGTTCTCGATGGCGAATGGCATACTATGAGCTACACCTTCGCAACTCCTGAAGAGCTTAAGAACATACTTCTTAACCTCTATCACTTCCAGGGTGAGATGCTCATCTCCAACCTTGTAATCAACTACGCTGAGTAATTGAGAACTAACTAAAAATTCACCCAGACCCGAAAGGGGTAGGGAAGAGCCCGTGCATTCCGCACGGGCTCTGTTTTTATGCCTTTTGCTAACCGGTAGTTAGCAAAAAAAAGAGTATGTAAAGTGTGACATAAACCGTAGGGACCGGCGTCCTCGACGGTCCGCAAATGCAAAATGCAGAATGCAAAATGCAAAAATTAATGACGAGAATTTTACCCGTAGGGCGGGGGCTTGCTCCCGCCGAATAATGCGTAGTTGGTTAGAGTGTCATCCTGAGCGAAACGGAGTGAAGTCGAAGTTTTGTGGAGTGAAAGCGGAGCAAAACCGAGGAGCGTAGCGACGAAGGGATCTAGTACAAATTTGATGACAGCTTCCTTAACTACTGTTTTTAGATAGTTGACGTGTTAGCCTAAGTAGATCCTGACACCTGTGTCACCCTACGGGTTCGACTCCGTGCTTACGCACTTCGCTCAGGATGACACTCTGTCTCGCCTCGCTCCTAATTCTGCATTTTGCATTTCGCATTTTCCACCCGCGCCTACACTTCGTGCTTCGCACCGCATATAAGGCTCGCCTTTGGGAGAGCTCCGCGAAGCGGTGAGAGGGGCATTTTGCACAAATTTTTCCTTTCCTTCTAGTAATTATTAATGAAAATTAAATTAATGCAAAAAACATCTAGACCTTTAAAAATATTTATGATATAATATGTTCGGTAACCTTATTAGGTTAGAACCTACAAAAAATTTAAAAGGAGAAAACTAAAATGAAAAAGGTTTCTTTATTGATCCTTGTATCAATGATCCTTTTGCTTGCGTTCACTTCCTGTGATATGCTTCCCGAGTCTGTTGTCGATACTCTCGACAACGTTAAAGACAAGGTTCTTGGCGTATTTGGAATGGGACATGAGCACGTATGGACAGACGCAACCTGCGAGTCTCCCAAGACTTGTGAGTGCGGCGAGACCGAGGGCGAAGCTCTTGGCCATACTTGGGTAGACGCTAACTGCGAGTCCCCCAAGACCTGTTCCGTATGTAAAGCAACAGAAGGCGAGGCTGATGCCGATGCTCACGTATGGGCAGACGCAACTTGCGAGGCTGCAAAGCATTGCGAAGTTTGCGGTCTTGAAGACGGCAAGAAGCTTGGCCACGACTATGCAGACGCTACCTGCACAGCTCCTAAGACCTGTAACCGCTGTGGCGAGACCACCGGTAAGGCTAAGGGTCACGACTGGGCAGATGCATCCTGCGCAGCTCCTAAGACTTGTAACAACTGCGGACTTACCGAGGGCGAGGCTCTTGAGCACGTATGGGTAGATGCTACCTGTGACGCTCCCAAGACCTGTTCCGGCTGTGGCGCTACCGAGGGCGTAGCTCTTGGCCACGTTTGGACCGATGCTACCTGCACCGCTCCCAAGACCTGTTCCGTATGTAAGGCAACCGAGGGCAACCCCGTTGCTCACCAGTATGAGATCACAATTGTTGAGCAGTCCTGTACCGTTGACGGCGCTATCGTAAGCACCTGTAAGGTTTGCGGCGATTCCTCCACCAACGTTATAGCACCTGCTGCAGGACACAACTTCGGCGATGGCGAGATCGGCTGTAACGACACCGCTGTCTGCTACACCTGTGGCGAGGTTGTTGAGGCTGTAGGTCACGATTGGGAAAAGGCTAACTGCCAGAATCCCAAGACCTGTAAGAGATGTAATCTCTCCGAGGGTATTCCCGCTGACCATATTCTCACCGAGGCAACTTGTGTTGATCCCGCTATTTGTACTATCTGCGGACTTGAGACTGAGATTTACGCTTCTCATACCCTTATGCAGAAGTGTGAGATCATCGAAACTACCGAGGGCGAGAAGGTAACAAAGACCGAGCAGATCACCTTCTGGTGTACCTCTTGTGAGTTTGAGTTCCCGCTTACCAGCGTTGATTACCTTGACGGTACTGACTACAACGGTATGACTCCCGTTGTTAACGCAGAGAGAGGTTACATCACAGCTAACGGCGACTACCCCGTTATCAATAAGGACGGTCAGTACGAGCTTATCGTTAAGACCACTCTTGATTACCAGTCTGCTCCCGTTGATCCCGATCCTGATGACGACGTAGTTCCCGAGGATACACGTACCGATTGGCAGAAGATCTGTGGACAGCTCCAGCTCTGGATCCCCAACAATACCGGTGGTAACGGCGGCTTCAACGGCGCTAACAACGCGGTTGGCTTCCTTTCCTTCAAGTTCAACTCCAGTATGGATAACAAGGACCTTCCCTTGAGACTTCAGTTCGTTGATAACTCTCTTGGCGATAAGGATCCCACCACAGGCGAGTCCATTCGTTGGTCTTCCAAGTGGTGTATCGCAGGCAACTTCTTCATCGTAAGAGCTGCTGACGAAGATGGCAACGTTCAGATCGAGGGCTGGGACGGCATCGTTCTTAAGACCATTCAGACAGATGAGAACGGCTGGACCGGTTGGGTAGACGTTAAGTTCGGTATCCAGCTTGATCCCAACACCATCAATAGCGAAGGCAACTACGGTGTAATCACCGTTCACTACTACATCGACGGCGAGTACTGCGAGTCTATTTCCAAGCCTCTTACTACTCTCACCTTCGGTGTATCCTCTGTATACCTCACCGGTTCTACAATCGCTGCAGGTAAGGGTCTTATGCTCGATGACATCACCTTCGGTTACAATAACCAGATGGCAGGCGCATGGCCTTATGATATCCATACTTGTAAGTATGAGATCACCGACTGTACTCTTGGCGCAACCTGTACCGTTTGCGGCGCAACTAAGGAAGCAGGCGAGCACGCTTGGATCAGCGCAACCTGTACCGAGGCTCAGTACTGTCCTATTTGTAACATGATCGGCGAGCCCGCTCTCGGCCACGAGCTTGGCGGCGCTTCCTGTAACGAGCCCGCATCCTGCTCCAGACCCGGCTGTGGATTCACCTCCGGTGAAGAAGTTCTTGGTCACGATTGGGCAGAGGCTACTTGTACCGAGCCCAAGACTTGTAAGAGAGAAGGCTGTGGCGCTACCGAGGGCGAGGCTCTTGGTCACGACTATGCTGACGCTACTTGTACCGCTCCTAAGACCTGTAAGAGAGACGGCTGTGAAGCAACTGAAGGCGAGCCCAACGGTCATACCTTCGGCGCAGCTACCTGTGAGGCTCCCGCGACCTGTACCGTAGAGGGCTGTGGCGCTACTCAGGGCAAGCCTCTTGGTCACACCGGCGGCACTGCAGGCTGTGACACTCGCGCTAAGTGTGACGTATGTGGTAAGGCTTACGGCGATACCGCAGGTCATACTCTTGGCTACGCACACGACAGCGGCGCTGTAACTTATACTTGTACCGTATGCTCCAAGGCGTTCACTACCGATAAGAACTACTGGTACGACGGTTCCGAAACCCTTCAGGGTAACAGCACCACCAACGGTGACCGTGGCTTCACTCACGACGGTTCCGGTAACGCTGAGATCGTAGTCGAGGACGGCAACAGCATCTATCAGATTCTTAAGCTTGACGACGTTGATCAGCAGTATCAGGTATTCGTTCCTCACGGTAATACTACCACCGCGTTTGCTGACTTCTCTTGCGCTAACAACGCAATCGGCTTCATAGCATTCAAGATTAATATGTATTCAGACAACGCATCCTCTCCCTTCGACCTCAAGCTCGTTGATGCTAGAGGCACTGCCGATTGGGATTGGAGCAAGACTGCAGTTACTATCTTCCAGATGACCTCTCCCGCTTCGGGCGTGGTAACCGTTAAGGGATACAGCAGCAAGACTCTTGGCACTATCGAGGTTGGCGAAGACAACTTCACCGGTTGGGTTGAGGTTGCTATCTCCATCCAGCTTAACTCCGACGACACCATGACGCTCAACTACTACTTGAACGGCAAGAGCGTTGGTCAGGTAAGCTCCATTATGCCTATCGCAACTCATAAGATCGGCGCTATCTACATGAGCGGCAGAACTGCATCTCAGGGCAGTGGTATTAAGCTTGATGACGTTGCATTCGGCTTCTCTGTAGGCAAGGAATGGACTCTTGGCACCTGTGATCACGAGTGGGTAGAAGCTACCTGTGATTCCGCTAAGCATTGTACAATCTGTAACGAGGTTGACGGCGAGGCTCTCGGTCACGAGGGTGGCGAGGCTACCTGTGAGGCTAAGGCAGTATGTACTCGTTGTGAAAAGGAGTACGGTGATCTTGGTCACGTAGCATCTCCTGCTACCTGCGCTTCCGCTTCCGTATGTACTCTCTGTAACGCAGAGATCGCTCCCAAGCTTACTCACCAGAATCTCACTTGGGCATACGCTGACGGTAAGGCTACATACACCTGCACAGATTGCAACACCTCTTACGTAGTAGATAAGAACTATAACTTCGACGGTTCCGGCGAGACTCCTTATGCAAATATGGATCTCAACGACGAGAACGACATCTACGCAACCACCGAGGAAAAGGATGGCGACCGTAACGGTTGGGATACCGGCTTCCCCGTAATCAACGCTGACGGTCAGTACGTACTTCTCAACGATATGGGCGCACCCGGAGAAAATCTCCAGGGTAAGGCTACTCTTTGGATTCCCGCTACCAACGGTGGCGTTGATGACTTCGAGGGCTTCACCGCTGCAAGCAACGCGATCGGCTTCTATAGCTTCTCACTCAGCCTCAACTGTGATACTCTCTTCGAGATGCAGCTTGTTGATACCGATATGAGAATTGCAGCTAACGTTCCCGCAGGCAAGAGCTTCTGGTCTGACGGCGCAGTTCCTTGCTTCTTCAAGGTTTCTGCTCCCGCTGGCGGCAAGGTTACAGTTACCGGTCTTGGCGGCATCGCTCTTGGCGAAGTAGCTATCGGCGAAGACGGCTTCACCGAGTGGTTCGACGTTACCGTAGGCATCGAGCTTAGTGATAGCAACATCATTACTCTCCACTACTACATTAATGGCAAGTACGTTGCTACCGCATCCAATCCCTTCAACCTTGCACTTGGCAAGATCGACGGCGTATACTTCCAGATCAAGTCTCACGCTGTTGGCACCGGTGTTAAGTTCGACGACGTAAACTTCGGTTACGTTTCTACTCCCGCAGCTGAGTAATTAAACTCTAACGCAATAATCTACTCTTAAGTAATTTATTACTAAAGAATAGATAACATACTTACCCGCAAGGGTAGGAAAGAGCCCGTGCTCCGGCACGGGCTCTTTTTTAGTGCAAAATGCAAAGTGCGGTGCATCAGAGCCGCAAATGCAGAATGCAGAGTTACGATGAAAAGCGTCAATGCAAAATTAGGATGAGGAACTGTACTTCAATACACTCCCCTTTGGGGAGGGGGGGACCGTCGTAGACGGTGGGTGAGGTTGCGATGCGCTAACTAAAAAACTCATCCACCACTCCTTGGTCCCCGCTGTCTCGCCTGCGGGCTCGGGCACACAAAGCCTTCCCTTGTGAGGGAAGGTGGATTTTGCGGAGCAAAAGACGGATGAGTAGTTGTAAGGCTTTGTACGAAGTACACCTCATCCACCGCAAGCGGTCCCCCCTTCTCCCACTGGAGAAGGCTTACGTTCAACACACTCGGTTTCGCTATGCTACCCCGACGGTCCGTAAATTCATTTCGCGCTTCGCGCTTCGCATTTCGCATTTGTATATAATACATAAATATTTATGTCAAACCCTCCAAAAAAGACAAAACTCGGTTGAAAAAAACACCCCTGTGTGATATACTTAGCGGTGAAGGGAACAGCACGTTTTTCGTCCTGTTTCCCGCAAGGTTTTTTAATTGGCAAGAGCCACGACGGTTGCATAAAACGGAGGAAAATGATATGCAATTACAGAGCATTTTGAAGGACAATTTCACCGACGAGGAATATCTCGCTCATCAGCGCGAGCTTCATAAGACTCGCTGCGACAAGGCAATAGCCTGGATCAAGAAGGATATTAACAACGTAGAGCTTATAGACAGAAAAGAGAAAGAGGCTGCATACGCAATGCAGAATCTCTTTATGATCCCGGGCTCACGCGGTGTCAGAACGTATGTAGGCACTCCGCCTCAGTGGAGCGTGATGCACACCGACGACGAGGAAGGTCTCTGGGTACTTAACAGAACCCATTGGTTTGGCCTTCTCTCCGAGCTTTATCACCTAACGGGCAAAAAAGAGTACGCACAGAAGGTTGTCTCCGACCTTGATAACTGGATCGACACCTGTCCCTTGCCGCCTCTCCCTACCGAGAATTCTACTCCCGATGAGATCAACGCTATACGCAGAGTATTCTCAGGTCTCAACCCTTGGCGTTCGCTTGAGGTAGGCATCAGAATGTTCGATTCCTGGAATTTTGCCTACGATTGTTTACTCCACACCGACTTTATGACTCCCGCGCTACACTCCAAGGTTGCAGTCTCCTTCTACGAGCACGCCCTTGTTCTTCGCGAGATGTCACCGAGATATTGGCCTAAAGCCGACCACAACCATTATATCCACGAGATGCTCGGCCTGCTTTTGATCTCTTGCATCTTCCCGGATTTCGATATGTCCGACTCCTGGCGCGAGTTCGCTATCCGTGAGCTTTCAAGATGCGCCAAGGCTCAGTTTACAGAGGACGGCGGTCAGGTTGAGGGTAGCCCCGGATACCATAACGGCTGTCTTGGTATGTTCTTCTCTCTTGCCGAGGTTGCAAGGAAGTTTGACCTCACACTCCCCGACAATATACTTGACGTTTGCCGTAAGGCGACCGATTACGCAATCGCTACGATAGGCCCGGACGGTATTATCGCTCCCTTTGGAGATACCGGATATTCTACCATTGGTCCTGAGCTTATCCGCCGCTACTACGGCTGCTTCGGTGAGCTTGGTGCTTGTGCAAAGCTCTTCGCCATTCACCCAAATCACGATCCCGACGTCATCCCCGAGGAAGAGCAGGCAAAAGCTCGCGAGTATGCTAAAGGCGCTCCGGCGGAGGATCACCTTCAGCGTCAGATCGATCAGTACTTTGCGCGTACGGGTTGGACTCGCGAGTCCTCGCAGTTTGCCTTTATGTGCCACTCCCCGGTAAACAACGGCCACTCTCAGATCGACCCGATGACCTTCATTCTTTATCTTAAGGGTGATCCCATAGTTGTCGATCCTTCCTACTACACCTACCGCGAGTGCGAGGAGCGTAAGCTCTTTAAGTCACCCGAGTACCACTCCTGTCTCACCTTTGACAATAAGCACCCGTATGAATATACGAGCAGATGGTCGTTCACTCCTCAAAAGGAAGGCAAGATCCGTAGGTCATACAGACTCCCCGGTGTCTTTGCGGCAGACGCTTCGCACCACGGCTACGATCCCGATTATCACAAGCGCCTTTGCGCTCTTGTCGGTGATGACGTATTCCTTGTTGCAGACGACGTCGCTAACGTTACAGGTACCGACGTGCGCATCTACTTCCATATGGACGATCCCACCGTCAAGATAGAGGGCAGAGTTGCTAAGTCCGACCGCATAAACGTTCTTCTCCCCGAGGGAATGAGCGCGGAATGTGTACCCGCGAACAAGTCGCTTCATTCAGATAGCCTTGTTCCCACCTCGCGCATTATTCTCACCGATACCGCGCATAAGTCGAGACAGTATCTCACCGTCTTTACCAAGCGCGATGATATCACAGAGCCTAAGATCGAGAGAGTAGAGGACGGTATCCGCATCTCCTATAAGCAGGGCGGCGATGAGGTCGCATTCCTCTGGTCGTTCACCTGCTCACTGAAGAGACTTTGATAAACGTAGAAAACACTCATTAAAACAGCGCCGAAGCTACCCCAAAGCACGCTTCGGCGCATAAAACAAACCGAGGAAACAGATATGAAACTTGAGAATGTTTTGATAGGAAAATATACCGATGCCGAGTACCTCGCGCATCAGCGTGAGCTTCATAAGGCGCGCTTTGATAAGCTTATTCGTGAGCTTGAGAAGGATAAGGCAAAGCCCGGTTACGTCGAGAAGTGTAAGGCGTATGTGGAAAACGATATGAAGAATTTATTCATCCTTCCCGGCACCGAGGGCAAGCTTTTTGACGTAGGCACACCGCCTGCGTGGAACGAGTGCCGCACCTCCGACGAGGAATACCTTTGGCACCTTAACCGTATGGGATGGTTTAAGCCGCTCTCGAGGCTCTACCACCTTACAGGCGAGGATAAGTATGCAAGGAAGGTTCTCACGGATATGGAGAACTGGATCGACACCTGCCCCTTAGGACCTCTCCCGGATGAGAACACCTCACCCGAGCAAATGCAACAGATACGCAGATTCTTCGCAGGACTTACTCCGTGGCGCTCTCTTGAAGTAGGCATCAGAACCTTTGATTCTTGGAATTTTGCCTATGATTATTTACTTTTCAGCGACTTAATGACTCCCGAGCTTCACTCCAAGATCGCATACTCCTTGTACGAGCACGCTCTTGTTCTTCGCGAGATGTCGCCGAGATATTGGCCCGACGCAAACCATAATCACTATATTCACGAGATGCTCGGCCTTCTGATAGTTGCCTGTCTCTTCCCGGATTTCGATATGTCCGACTCCTGGCGAGAGTTCGCTATCCACGAGCTCACGAGGTGCGCTAGAGCGCAGTTTACCTGCGACGGCGGACAGATAGAAGGCAGTCCTCATTATCATCAGATTTGCCTCAATATGTTCTTCTCCTTCCTCGAGGTAGCTAAGAGCTTTGGCGTTGATGTTCCCGCCGAGATACTTGACTATTGCAAGAAGGCGACCGATTACACACTTATCTGTATAGGTCCCGACGGCATCATTGCCCCGATAGGCGACTCTCCGTACAGACCGGTAGGAGAGCAGATTTCACGCGATTACTATTCCGCTTTCGGTGAGCTCGGTTCGGTAGCCAAGATATTCGCTATCCATGACGATATCAGTGCCGACGCCGTTCCTCCCCACGTCCAGGCTAAGGCGCGTGAATACGCCTTGACAGCCCCCGCTGAGGATAATCTTCAGCGCGGTATAAATCAGTACTTCGCCCGCACGGGATGGAAGAAGGATGACTCTCACTTCGGCTTCATCTGTCACACCCCCGTTTTCAACGGCCACGCCCATCAGGATCCTATGTCCTTCGTCCTTTATCTCAAGGGCGATCCCGTCGTCGTCGATCCCTCCTTCTTCACCTACAGACAGTGCGAGGAGCGTAAGATATTCAAGTCGCCCGAGTATCACTCAACGCTTACCCTTGGCGATAAGCCGCCATACGAGTACATCGACAGATGGAGATACGGCCCTCAGCGTGAGGGAGGTATACGCAAGTCGTACAGACTCCCCGACGTCTTTGCCGTTGACGCATCTCACCATTGCTATGACCCCGACTATCACAAGCGCCTGTGCGCTCTTGTCGGCGATGACGTATTTCTTGTCGCTGACGAAGTGCTTAACCTCACCGAGAGTGACGTGCGTATCTATTTCCATATGGATGACCCGACAGTCAAGGTGGAGGGTAGATTTGCGAGGTCCGAGCGCATCAACGTCCTTCTCCCCGAGGGAGTGAGCGCCGAGGTCTCCCCATCCTTGAAGTCCCTTCGTACCGACGTTACCGTCCCCTCAGCAAGACTCATTCTTATCGATAGGTCCCCGACCTCAAGGCGGTATCTCACCGTATTCACTAAGCGTGACGATATCACCGAGCCTAAGATCGAGAGAGTAAAGGACGGAGTCCGCATTTCCTACAAGAAGGGTAGCGAGACCGTCTCCTTCCTCTGGACGTTCAGCTGCTCGCTTAAGAGAGTGTAATAGAAATTAAGTATTAATAACAGAAAAAAGGCAAAGATGCAAATTCAGCATCTTTGCCTTTTTAATAAAAACCCCACACAAGGTGGAGTTTTCGCTTAATTTTTTAGCCGATGGATTTGAACCCTCGCATCCTTAATCACGGCATAGCCGTGTATATCATCAAGGTGTTAGCCTTGCATATCATCAACATGAAGTGTTGTATATCATCATTGCGAAAGCAATACAACCTGTGGTTGATGATATACTCGTCTAAACGAGATATGCTCGTTTAGACGGATGATATACACGCTAAAGCGTGATGCATACCGCTTGCGGTATATTGCGTTATTCGTCGTGTCCGACCGACGAATAGCAAATATGCCATTGCTTTCGCAATGGATAAAAAAACGACAAGCCGAAACTTGTCGTTCTTTTGGCCTGCCCGATAGGATTCGAACCTACGGTCTCAGGAGTCGGAGTCCTGTGCATTATCCAGCTATGCTACGAGCAGAAATTAAGTATTAAATTATAGTTTCATTCTTCGACAACGGTCTCAGAGTTTGCCGCTCGCATTCGCACTTCGTAGTAGGCTCCCTCCATGAGGGGGCTCCGCGAAGCGGTGGAGGAGTCGATTCTGCATTCCGCATTCCGCATTGGCGCATTGCGCCGAAGTTTCGCGCTTCGCATTTGCGGCTTTGCCGCATTCTATTTTACCATTTTAACATAGCTTTGTCAACAAGTATTAAAAATAATTAAAATTAAAATAAAATTAAAAAAAGTATAGACAATTCAAAAAAACTATGCTATAATTCTATTATAACCAGCCGATAATCGGCAATTTGAAAAGGAGAAAAAGACTATGAAAAGAATCATTTCCACAATTCTCGTTTGCGTACTCCTTCTTGGATGCGTTATGACTCTTGCTTCTTGCGGCAAGACCCTCAGCGGTACCTATGAGGTTGCAATTACCGATGAGAACAAGACTACTTACGAGTTCTCTATGAACAAGGTAACCAAGACCACTTCCGTTGGCGCTCTTGGTTTCTCTAAGACTGAGACTGTTGAAGGCAAGTACAAGATTGCTGAGAATGATGAAGGCGAACTTAAGATCACCTTTACTTGGGAAGTAGATGGCGCTGAAGAGTCCGAGACCCTCGACTTCTCTTCCGGTGAAGAGGATGGCGTTGAGTACATCAAGCTCGGCGTTCTTAAGCTCACCAAGGTTGACTAATTAACATAATAAAAAAAGAAGCTCCGTTTTGGGCTTCTTTTTTTATGCTACCGTCAAATCCAAAAGGGATAACCATACAAGCAAAAAGAGAGAACAAATCGGTTAAGTATGATATAATCCCCTTAGAGTAGACACTTGAAAAAAACAAAAAGTTTTCAA
>CAZUQN010000003.1:0-67732 GCA_964622425.1 uncultured Ruminococcus sp. | reverse complement strand
AACCCGGGACCCACTGATTAAGAGTCAGTTGCTCTACCAACTGAGCTAAAGGTGCGTTGTTTTTCAAGCGTTGATTATTATAGCATACTGTTTTTTATTTTTCAAGCACCTTTCGCCAAAAGGGCAATTTTTGCAATGTATGTTTTGTAAAGAGAAAAAATATACCCTCTCGGTGGGGGAACGTTAAGCCTTCTCCTGCGGGAGAAGGTGGATTTTGCGTAGCAAAAGCCGGATGAGGAGTTGCAAGGCAATGATTTTTGTGAGGAATGTATAAAGACACCTCATCCGCTTCGCTTTGCTCAGCACCTTCTCCCGCTGGAGAAGGCTAAATAAAGGGGCTTCTTTCCTCGTTATAACCTTGCGCTTCGCACTTCGCATTGGCTCCGCCTCCACTCGCGCGTAATCAATTTATTAATAGGTAGAAAAAAGTCGAAAAACGCCTACAAAGCCCCATTCCCGTTCCTTCAAATGCAGGATTTCATCTGTATTTTGCACTTTGCATTTTGCATTTCGCATTGGCGCTTCGCCGCCTTCGTGCGCGATTTATTTGCATTTTGCACTAAAATTTGCAAGATTTGTAACTCAAGCCTTCAAAAAAGCGTATCATACGACCTTTTGATGTTCATTTTTTAATAAATACGCTATAAATTATGACGAAAGTATTGCAAATGTGTTAAAAGTATGATATAATTTCTTCATCTTACTTAAATTATTATACGCACACTAGCGTACGCATAGCATTAGTAAAGGAGGCAATGGCCTTGACTAAGTCTGAAATCATACTTAAAATAGCCACGTTTATCGTAGTGCTGCTTATCATACTTGCCATAGTTCTTCTCGTGCTTGTCCTCACCGGCAGAGACGACTTTGCCGTTTCCCCGAACAACGTTATCGGCGGAACCAAGGACGAGGTCATCGCCCTGAGCGAACAGACGGAAACGGTGAACAAGACCTTCAAGGTAGAGAATATGTTCCCCGGCGACTCCAAGAGCCAGACCTACAAGGTCGAGATCCTCGATAAGGAGGTCGAGTACATAACCTTCCTTGCCGAGGTAGCATCCGAGACCGCACCCCTCACCGATTTTACCATCATCACCCTCACGGTAGATGACGCCACTCACCCGTACTTCCGTGGCACCGTGAACGATATGGACGAGGGCGGGGTAGTGATACCCGTAGACGGTGAGTCTATGGAGTTCCACGTCACCGTAACGCTCGATACCTCCGCGGGTAACGAGTGCCAGAACGGTGAGATCGCGCTTAACCTCTCCTGGGGAGCTTCGGGTAACGAGGCAGACGACGGCAGAAATTAAGCTGTGATGACTAAACTAAAAGAAAAGGTGGTGATCGAGTGATGGATAACGATAATTCCGCAGGCAAGCTTATATTCAGCGTCATAATCCTTATAATCCTTCTGGTTACGCTCAGCTTCGTAACCTTCACGCTGGTGTACTCCATCGTCTCGGTGGATAACAACATCTTCCGCACAGGCTCGGTCAGCATAGACCTCAACGGCGGGGAGCCGATCATTGAGGCGGAGGACAGCAACTTCGCTCCCGGTATGACTATCGAGGAGACCTTCTACATACAGAACGACAGCTCGTACAGCGTCTACTATAAGCTCTACTTCCGTAACCTTTCGGGAGATATGGCTGACGTTATCGACGTAACTATCTACAACGGTGACGAGATACTCTACGAGGGCAAGCCCTCCGACCTTGTTAAGGACAAGGTTAAGGCCGCAAACGACGAGCTCAAGATAAACGAGAGAAGGGAGCTTAAGATCGTATTCGTCTTCCCCGAGGAGGCAGGCAATCTTATCGACCCCATGTTCACGTTTGACCTCTGCGCCGACGCAACTCAGACCAAGAATAACCCGGAAAAAATCTTTGATTAAGGAGGTCTGATGGAAACACAAGTTAATAACCAAGAAAAAAAGCAAGTAGACCTCAAGAAGATCTGGGAGGTCACAAAGACCGTCCTCGTTTGGATGATAGTAGCCTTCGCGGTGCTGATGATGATATTCACACTCGTGTCGGTAAATATGTTTGACCAGAATGAAAGAAACATCTTCGGCTACAAGTTCTTCGTCGTACGCTCTGACTCTATGGCGGCGACAGACTTCAAGGCGGGAGACATCGTAATCTCCAAGGTGGTAGACACCACCACACTTAAGGAGGGTGATATAATCACCTTCATCTCAGAAAACCCCGACAACTACGGCGAGACCGTAACGCATAAGATCCGCGAGGTAACTACGGATCAGTACGGCAGTGTCGCATTCGTGACCTACGGTACCACAACCGGCGAGGATGACGAGGCTCTCGCAACCTACGTCGTCGGTAAGTACGTTGGCAAGCTGCCGAATCTCGGCGCCTTCTTCCTGTTCCTTAAGACGACGCCCGGTTACATAATCTGCATACTCGTACCCTTCCTGCTTCTTATCCTCTCGCAGGGCATCAATACCATTCAGCTCTTCCGTAAGTATAAGAAGGAGCAGATGGACCAGATGAACGCCGAGAAGGCAAAGATCGAGGCCGAGAGAGCAGAGAGCCAGAGAATGATGGCGGAGCTGCTTGAGCTGAAAGCGCAGCTTGCAGCTCAAAATCGTAGCGACGTCGGCAAAGCAGACGACGCTGACGATTCTCCGCAACTATGATTGCCCCAAGGGGCAAGTTATGAGTTATGATTGGGCACAGCCCAAGTTAAAGTTCATCGGGCAATCATATCATAACTTTTGTGCAACAAAATCATAACGTTCGCGCAGCGGACTTATAACTGATCACTTAAACCCCGATACTCCCGACGGGGAGTAAAAACAGCCTTCTCTTGTGAGAGAAGGGTAGCGAAGCGGCACACCCCCAACCTTCCCCTTTGGGGAAGGGGGACCGCTTGCGGTGGATGAGGTTTTATAATGAAACATAATAAAGAACTTACCACTTTGGCTCAAAGTTTACGCAAAAACATGACAAAAGAAGAAAAGAAACTGTGGTATCAATTTTTAAAAGATTATACGGTTCAGTTTAAACGTCAGGTTACTTGCGGTGAATACATTTTGGACTTTTACTGTCCTAAGTTAAAAATAGCAATTGAGCTTGACGGTTCTTATCACCAAATATCCACCATATCAGAAAATGACAAATTGAGAGAAGATTACTTAGATTCGGTTGGAATTTACGTAATAAGATTTCCCAATTGTGATATAAGGCAAGATTTCAATCAAGTGTGTAAGCAGATTGATTTTGCTATCCAAAAGAGGACCATAGAAATACCGCGGTCTGATGAGGCTTAGAAGACTAGCGCGTCGCAACCTCACCTGACCTTCCCCTTTGGGGAAGGGGGACCACAAAGTGGTGGATGAGGTTGAGTGCAGCCTCAATTAAGACTACTGTGAAGGATCGCGATGTAAGAACCTCACCCACCGCAAGCGGTCCCCCCTCCCCAAAGGGGAGTGTTAAATCACGTCACTCACGTGACATAAAGTTGTTTGTTTTAAAGGTTTATCCTGAAACAATAGTTAGTCTATCAAAAATCACTTTAAAGGAGGAAAATCAAAATGACTAACACAAAATCCACTAAGCGCGCACTTTTGGTAAGTGTAATGGCAATGGTAATTTGCTTCACCATGCTTCTTGGCACTACCTTCGCGTGGTTCACGGATACTGCTAAGAGCGGTAACAATGTTATCAAGTCCGGTAACCTTGAAGTTCAGTTCGATTACTGGGATGGTGACTCTTGGGAAAGCGCAGAAAGCGTTAAAAATATCTTTGATCCTGATGCTCTTTGGGAGCCCGGATACACCGATCTCGTATACGTTAGAGTAACCAATGTTGGATCTCTCGCTTTCAACTACACCTTCAATATGTACTTTACTGAAACCGAAGGAACTAATCTTGCAGGTGCAAAATTCAAGCTTTCAGAATACATTCACTACACTGTAGACGAAGTAACTGTTACTGACGCTCAACCGTTTGAAGCAGAAACCACTCGTCCTACTGAGCCTTCAAACGGTACAAAGATTTCTGCTGGAAATCATACTACTAACGATAATCTTGAGGCAGGAGAAGCGGCTTACTTTGCAATCACTGTTTGGATGCCTTCATTAACTGGAAATGAAGCGAATCATGAGACAAATCAGCAGCCTACAATCAAGCTTTATCTTGATGTTTTAGCTACTCAGAAGGCTTCAGAGTCTGATCATTTCAAGAACAATCAGTATGATAACAATTCGACATATCCTGAAACCGTAGTCCCCTCTGAATCTTAATTAAAACAATCCCCGAACGAGTATAGCGTGGCAAAACGCTACGCTATACTGAGTTCAAAAAAATCTATAGAAAAGAGATGAAAATCTTGAAAATCTTAGAAACTGTAAAGAATTTTATTAAGAAGAATAAGAAGCTCGTAACCGTAGTTTCTGCTATGTTCTGTGCTGTTGTTCTCGTTGCAGGTTCTATCGCTGGTACTATTGCGTATCTTACTTCGCAGCAGACCATAACTAACACTTTCACCGTTGGTAATGTAACCATCACTATGGATGAAACTGATGTAGATGAGTATGGTGTTGCAGTTAACCCTGCAGCTCGTGCAGATACAAATGAGTATAAGCTTATTCCCGGTCACGAATATGTGAAGGATCCTACCATTCATGTTGATGCAAATAGTGAGAGCTGTTATCTCTTTGTTAAGGTTGAAAATGGCCTTGACGCTATTGACGGAGACAGTATTCCTACAAGCCTTGCAGCAAATGGATGGGAGCAGATCGGCACATCTAATGTTTGGTACTTTAACAATAAGACCACAGATAATGCGGCGGATGATATCGTTACTAAGGGAACTAGCAAGGTAACTTTTAGTGAGTTCTCTATCATCGAAAGCGCTGATGTTGCAGCTTACAAAGATGCAAAGATTGTAGTTACCGGTTACGCAGTACAGTCTGACGGATTTACTTCCGCAGAGGCAGCTTGGACAGCAACATTTGGAGCTCCTGTTAACCCCTAATCAAGATTTTTAACATAAGACAATGAAAAAGAAGATAACAATTACAATTATCTGTGCTGTTCTCTCTTGTGTTTGCTTGATTGGTACTACCTTCGCTTGGTTGACTGCTGAAACAGATCCTATTACCAATACCTTTACCTATGGTGATATCAATATCACTCTTAAGGAGACTGAAGGTACAGGAACAGATACCGCGAAAACATTTAAGATGCTTCCCGGTAATGAGATCCCCAAGGATCCCATTGTAACTGTAACCAAGGGCAGTGAGAATTGTTGGCTCTTTATCAAGGTTGATACAACTAATAGTCCTGAGACTTACCTCGATTATAGTGTTGATACCGCTGGCGGTTGGATTGTTCTTGATGCAACTAACTATCCCGGTGTTTACTATCGCGAGGTTGCTTCGAATGAGACAGATGACCAGCCCTTCAGCGTTCTTACTGGCAATAAAGTAACTGTTAAGAGCAGTCTTACAAAACAGCAGCTCACCGATATCGGTACAAACTATCCCACTCTTAAGTTTACTGCTTATGCAGTACAGAGAGATGGTAACATCGATACCGTAGAAGAGGCTTGGAGCGTTGCTACTACGGGCAATCTTCCTACCACCTAACGGAGGATAAGAGAGAATGACTAAAATTAAGAATTTCTTTAAAAGCATAACTAACAGTAAGAAGAAAGTATTTGCTTTGGCACTATCTGTTTGCGTTATAGTTCTTTCTATCGCAAGCTCGTCCATTGCTTACTTTACTGATACTGCTAAGTTTACTAATACGTTTACTTCTGGTAACGTTAAGATTCAGCTTTCTGAGGCAACCGTTGAAAAGAATACGACCACTGGCGACATCGTTGAAAAAACAGGTGCTGCTCGTATCGTGGCCACTAAGGATACTCCTCAGACACAGGAATTTGGTTCTGTATTTCCTAAGCAGACCATTGTTAAGGATCCTACTATTGAAAATCTTGGATCTGAGACCGCTTATGTAGGTGCTATTATTACCATAACAAGTGATGATATGCTCAGCGTGCTTTCTGCAACAAGCGGTGTTGCTGGAAAAACCTACATTGGTGATTTCCTTGTTGGTCTTACCACTTCTGGAGCGACAGTTAAGGTTAAGGAAATAACTAATGGATTTGAAATCTATGTTGTTTTTGAAACTGCACTTGCTAATAAGGACGCTACTTCTGGTAAAACCGCTGTAATCTTCACAGGCATTAAGATTCCTGATGCTTGGAATAATGCAGAGATGGAAGATATCAACAATCTCAAGATTATTGTTGATGCTTACGCAGTTCAGACCGCTGGTATGACCAATGGTGCTCTCAAGGCACTTCAGGATGGCTTTGACGGCGCGTTTGACAACATCCCCACCACCTAATTAACAAAAGCACCTCCGATGCCACGCGAGTGGCATCGGGGAACAAACGGACCGTCGAGACGCCGGTCCCTACAACAAGAGAGCCTTAGGCTCAAACGACTTAAACCACTTAAAAATTTTTACCGGCAGAAATGCCAATTCAAAATCCCTCGGGTGGCGATTCCGCGCAAAAATGTGAACCACGCGTCGTCAGCCCCGAAGGATTCATAAGAAGCAAAAAGAAGCAAAAAAATCTCGGGTAGTGCATGAAAACCTCACCCACCGTCTGCGACGGTCCCCCTCCCCAAAGGGGAGTGTTTAGGGAAGGTAGAGCGAATCACTAGCTTACCCGAAACAAAAGAAGCAAAAAATCTCGGGTACTGCCCGATACCAACAGAGGGATTACCGAAAAGTAGTTCTGAGTAGATAATCCCTCCGTTGAAAAAATTCTCCACCTCAGCGAGCATATCAGTTATAGCTGATGTTTTCTCTAAGATGGAGGAAGCCCTCACCGCTACGCACTCATCAAGCCTTCTCCGGTGGGAGAAGGGGGACCGCTTGCGGTGGATGAGGCGTTACTCTCCTGCCCTAGAAGGCTAAGTAAGGAGTAAGGATGATACCATACAATAAAAAGCTTGTTGCAAATGCGCAGGAACTCAGGAAAAATATGACTCCTGAAGAAAAGCATTTGTGGTACGATTTTTTAAAAAAGCTTCCGTATAACGTCCACCGACAGCATAATATAGGGAACTACATTGTTGATTTTTATATTGCAGAAAAGAAAATCGTAATTGAGTTGGACGGATTGCAGCATCTATCTCGAGAGCACAAAGAAGAAGATGAAAAAAGAGATAGCAATTTATCTTTATGGGGCATTAAAGTTTTGAGATATTCAAATGATACCGTGAGAAATCAGTTTAGATTTGTGGTTGAAGATATACTAGAAAATCTTGGACTCAATTATTCAGGTTTATCCTCGTTTAAGATGAAAATGTAAATAACAAGCGACATTTAGCGTTATAAATGTGCTTGATGAGGGTGATGTACAAAGACACCTCATCCACCATAAATGGTCCCCCTTCTCCCACTGGAGAAGGCAAAAACAATAACGGAAAGGAGGCCGAGGGATGAAAGACGAAAGAACAACAAGCAGAACTGACGCGAGCGCGATGAGTGCCGGCGTAATGGACGCGAATGCGACGATCAGAGAGATCGAGCGACTTGAGCGAGAGCTCGGCGCGATGAACGCCAAGGCGGCCGAGGACGCAGCGCGCGCTGACGCGCAGGCAACCAACCTGAAGCGCAAGAGCTACAGAACCTCGGTTATCGCGACGGTTCTATTCACACTTCTTATTTTCGTGGTATTCTCGGCTCAGACCTACGCTTACTTCACGGATAGCGTGCAGTCCTTTAATAACTCTATACAGTCGGGTAATTTGAAGACCTCTATTATCCCCGCGGGAGAGTCCGGCGACGTGACCTCGTACACCTTCACTCCCGGCACCACTATCACCAAGGAAGTTAAGATAGATAACGTCGGCAGCCTCCCTCAGTATGTCAGAGCAAAGATCGATATCTCGATAGATAAGGCAGGCCTCACAGACGATGAGAAGACGAAGCTCGTGACAAAGATCCTCAGTGAGCAGCTTGTTAAGTTCAATATAGACTCAACGACCGACGTTAGTAACACCGCCGGCAAGGATTGGATCCTATCGGGCGACTACTATTATTACAAGACCGCTCTTGCAGCAGATGCCGATCCCGTAACCCTCTATTCCACAGTAATATTCTCACCCAATATGGGTAACGAATACACCAACGCAAAGATAACCATTACGGTTACGACTGATGCTATTCAGTCTGATTTCACGGGAGATGATCCCATCAAGGCTCCTTGGCCAGAAAACTAACGAAAGGATTAAAGAATGCCAAAAACATTTAAGTTTTTCATATGGTCGGGCAAAAAGGCAGTGGCGTTTTTAGTCCTGACCGTCGTGCTCAGCGTAGCCATCGTAGGCTCAACGCTGGCGTATATAATCGTTAAGACAAACGAGCTTAATAACACCTTCACCCCCGGTGAGGTGGATATCTCTATCAGCGGCTCCACAATCACAAACATAGAGGACACCGACGTTTACGTCCGCGCTGCAGTGGTCGTTACTTGGGTGGATACAAACGGTGTTATCCTCTCGACTATGCCTGTGGAGGGCGAAGATGCGGATTACACCATCACTTATAGCACCGATGCAAACTGGGCGAAGGGAAGTGACGGCTTCTGGTACTATAAGAAGCCTATATCCAAGGATGACAGCGTAACTCTTATTGCTGCAAATGGAGTAACCGCAAACACCACTATGGAAGGCTACACACTCACCGTTCAGGTGCTTTCTTCCGCGATTCAGGCAGAGCCCGCCGGGGCGGTTGTGAATAGCTGGACATCCGTTGCAAGTGTCAACGACGATAAAACACTTAACATCACACCCTAAGGAGGACGAAAAATGAAAAAAAGAATACTTTCGCTCCTTCTGGCGCTTGTGACAGTGTTCTATATATTGCCTATCGGCGTGGTCCCCGCGATAGCGCTCGATAGCACCGATGAGGAAACCGGACTCTCCGTCTCCGATATGGAGGTCGGTAAGCTCTATTCGGCGAAGTGGGTATCGGATACCTTCTGGCCTTATGCGAGATTTAATTTTATTAATACGTATGATGCACTTGGAGAGGTCATTAACGAAGAACTTCTTCCTGAGAGTGTAACGGTTATCCGTAACAGTGTAAGAGATTTCAACCTTGTTTACACAACTAACCTCGATTGGCCTGCAGGCTATGATGACTATAGGTATATTGATGCAGATAAGCTCCTGATAGACGGAGGATTATCAGTCGATGAAATGGAGCTTGGCAAGGAATACACTGCAGTCTGGAATCTTGGTGAAACAGAAACAGGTTTAGCACCGTATAGACCTGCTGAGCCTTCAGAAAGTGCTATATTCGAGGAGTATGGCTACGGAGATGAGGACGTTGAGCCCGAGGTATCTACTAAGAACTTCCCCGAGGAAGTAATCGTTAAGCGAATTCATAAAGATGATACTTACGTATATGCGACCAATGTGGATTGGCCGATGATATACGATCAGTATAGATACATCGATCCTTATTACGATCTCATTATCACCGAGGAGTACGTTTCTCCTGTTTCCATAACCTATCGTGGACAGGAAACTGACATAATCACGCTTTATGAAGACGGTAAAATGCTTCTTGAAGCTGCAAAGACGGAGAGACTTACCGGTGACGTTGAATGGGGATGGGAAATCCTTGTTGATGCAGAAAATAACACTTGGGCTAGAATATACGACAAGGTGACCGATGTATGTTACGTCACCTATGCTCTCGTAAAGAATGTCCTTGATGAAAATAACAAGACAAAGATTCGCGCAGTGGCATATGATGGTGAGACTGAGTACAGATCTCTGCCCATCACTATTAAGACGGTTTACGCTCCTAAACCCATGGAGCCTGAGTACGAGAATATTACCACTGCTAACGAGGAATACATTGTACACAGCGCAAAGGCTTATGCGGATGGAGATACGTCTACCGAGCGTATCACTCTAACCGTCAACTTCATTAAGGTACGCCCTGACGGAACACAGGTTCAAGCAACTTATCCCGATATCCGTACCTTAAAGACCGATTATGAGGCGTATACGGTTAATATTCCTTCTGTTCTCGGATATTACCCGAGCATGACGGAACCCTCTAATCCTTATGATTTTTCACAGAATCCGGATTCGGATGATTCTCTTACGACTGTTTCAATTGACGCCGGATATACCGCAGACTATACGGTAAACGTTTATTATTATCCCGGTAAGGCTAAATACAAAATATACCACTTTATTAAGAACGTATATGATGACAATTATGTAGCATATGAGGCTCAACCGGTTACCGAAGGGTCCGGTACGGTTGATTCCCCTGTTAGTGGTTGTGAGATTGATATTACCGGTTTCCGCCACCTCTATTATGAACCTACTGAGATCGCTGCGGACGGTAGCACAGTCATTGAAGTTCGTTACGATAGAGAGTATTACACCGTTCTCTTCGATATGGTTGAAGACGGTGCATATGGACAGGAGAACCTTTATGTTCCGTATGGATATGAGGTCGGTATTAACGATGCAATTTGTGCAGGTTACGGATTTGTTGGGTGGGAGGTAGTCGATTGTGATGATCCCGCTGCCGGATATGAATACTTAACAGCAGGTAAAGAAAACAAAGTCAAGATAATTTGTAATGTTACTTACAAGGCAAATTGGAGTGAAGAGATAGTAAATTATAATATGGTTTACTGGCTCGAAAACCCCAATGACGGTAACTACAGTATCTGGCATACAGTACCGAAGACCGCTACATCAGGAACGTACATAAAGTATGATGGGGATAATCCAGTTCCAATTGATGATGTAGTAACCGGGGATGAGGATTATCAGTATACAACGCTTAATACATCGTTGACGTATGAGGAAATGGTTAAGGATTCTCCTGATGGCGTTGTTATTAAGGGTGATGGTTCCTCCACGGTTAACGTGTTCTTTAATCGTCGTTACTATCAGATCACTTTTGTTGCGGATACGCTTAAGTCGGGTTGCAAACTTGACGAACATTTTCATGGTGACGGTACTTGTGAGTACAACCCCTTCTATTGTAAACACGTGCATACCTCCGCTTGCAATACTTCGGGCTCTTGCTCCATTGAAGAACACACACATGTTGCAGGATGCAAGAATTGTAGTAAAACTGAGCACATACATGGACCAGAATGTTGTGGCGTGCACGTGCACGATGCAGGTTGTTATTCCGTTGATTCAGATATGGCAACTTCAATTGGTTCTGCCGCTTCCCCTTTAGTTGAGGCTGACATTAAGAAGAACTTCTCTTGGGGAGGAGATCTTATTTCGGGCATACTTAATACCATTGTTAACGATACTGCATCTGAAAAGGCCGCGGAAGCTGCTACGGCTGTTCAAAAGGAAGCTCCGCCTCAAAATCTTCAAAATGGATATGTATATGTATTGAACGATTTAGCAGTGCCGTATAGTAGCCGCACGGGAATTATATCAGGTACCATATATATGGATGTTCCCACCATCTATATCAATGGTCAATGGTACTATTATGATGCTTATGATCCTGATGTGGATTATTCAACCAACCCAGTCATTATTGAGGCAGATACTTGTCCTGAAAATGCCCCTGACCACGACCACACCGGTGGATGTAACAGTGAAGTCTGTACTGTTGGTTATGAGCACACGCATACAGATGCCGAAGGTTGCTATGGTTGCGGAAAAGCGGAGCACGAGCATACAGATTATTGCTTATGCACCCATGAACACACCATAGATTGTTATGGCTATCTCTGTATGAAGCCAGAACATCAGCATACCAATGATACTACTTATTCGGAAGTATATAACAACCTATCTGACGAACAAAAAGCTGAAGCTAAGCCGGAAGATTATTATCAAACAATAAGAATACTTCAGGCCAAATATGGTCAGGATATTACTGCATATGTTCCGTATTTCATTGAGCTAAATACGCTTGGGCTTCAACAAAATGATGAAGGAGCATATTTTACATATTGGAAATATGATAGTACTGGTACGGATACAAGTAAAGCGATAGATCGTTACGTTAAACACATAACGATGGTTACTGAACTTTGCTATTCTGCAGGAATCAGGACGGTCGCTCAGTATTCGAGCAATATTGTTCCATATATTCTCTACTATATGTTTGAGAGCTTTGATATAGAAAGTGGCGAAATTCCTTACGATGAAAACGGAAACGGAAGAAAGGAATTCGATGGAAAGTGGTACGATGCAGATTCTACACATATGCAATTTATCGCATTAGATGCCACGGATTCCGATGGAGACGGAGTAATTGATGCTCTTGCTCAGCTAGAAAAAGAAGGAATAAAGAGTATCCACGGTATGAATATTCATACCGTCACAGGAACAGAGACTAACCCTGAAAAAACAGAAGGCATAAATGTGTTGGACGTTGAGAATGTAACCCGATATGTGTACTTCTACGACAGAAACAGTTCAAATCTCAAGGTTAACATATTCAATGCCGGAAATAGCCTGATTACCATACCCCAAGCAGGGGAGTCTAATCCTCTAAAATACGGTGCTTCATTGGGCGACTTCGCTGCCGTGCTGAAAAGTAGTGAAACATATGGTAACTTTGACATTAATAATGTACCATATCCTAGTCAGCTTGAGGTCGGAGCATACGTTTTTGCAGGTTGGTACACTACTGAGTATCAAAGTGAGTATACAATGGTAGACTGGGAGACGGACACGCTTCCTGACGGCGAGCTTAACCTTTATGCTATTTGGACCCCTGTCACTAGACATGTCAAAGTGTATGATGATGCTACATTTACCACACAGTTTAGTGAGGATAACTACGGTGATCAGTATGTTGGACATAGATACTATGCTGTAGAGCCTGATTATACGCAGTCTGCATACAAGAAGGACCTTAACTATACTTTCAATGGTTGGTTCTACGTAGATCCCGAAACAAATGAAGAAAAAGCATTTCTCTTCAACTTCCCAATCACTCAGGATATGGTTATCTATGCTAAGTGGATTTCCGAGCAGACGGTTAACTACAAGATTAATTTTGTAACTCAACAAAAGGATGAGAACGGTCAGCTGGTTGTTGATGAAAATGACGAGCCAGTATACGTGCAGATCGGTAATTCCATGCTGGGAAGCGCGCTTGCCGGTCAGAACAAAACCTTCCGTGCTTTGGCAGGAGCTGATCTTTATGCTGATTACCAAGAGGGCTATTTCCCTCAGGTAGGAAGCCATACTGTTCAGATGAAGTTTGAAAAGGATGGAGATGGAAACATTCTTGTTAATGAGTACAACTTCGTTTATGACGAGGTTGAAGAGGTAAGTTATTGGGTAAAATACGTTGATAACGAAACACGAGAAGTATTTGACTCTACCGATCCAAACTATCCCGCAACCTATGAGGGCAAAACGAGAAAAGCCGCGGTCACTGAGCTATTTGTACCTATTACGGGTTATACAGTTGACGCTTATTCAAAGTCCTTGATTCTTTCATCTACCGATCAAGCGACAAATAACGTTATTACCTTCTATTACACCAAGAACGAAGCTGATGCACCCATAACAGCTCCTTGGGTTGTAAATCATTTGATACAGAACGTCGATGGAACATATTCGGTTTATTCTTATCAGTCGGGCACCTTTGAGATTATTCAGGGCGGCGATGGAAACATAGTGTTTGGAACTGTTTTGACTGACATTACCGGATACAGTTTCTCAAAGGCAGATGCTGAGACACGTAGGCAAGATGAGACTTCGGGTGTAGTTGAGAGTGTAGTTATTCCACAGGGCGATCTTGAGCACATCAACATGGATGAAGAAAAATTCGGTTATACGATTACTGAATACGGTTTAGAGATAAATCTGTACTATGATCGCGTTACTGTTGGATATACTGTTAAGTACGTGGATGTTGATAGCGGTGAGGAATATTACTCTTATGAGGTTGCAGCAGACGCGTCTGGAGTTCAGCATGGACACCTTGTCACCGTTGATCTTGACAAGCAGAAGCATATGGAGATCGTTAACAACAAGGGTTGTGACCTTGTAGATCAGTCTACACAGAGATCGCTTACACTCTATATTGACGAATCTCGTAACGTGATTATTTTCTACTATCAGAAATCTGAGTCGACATTTATCTACGAGATCGTTTGTGACGATATTGATGGAAGCGACGTTGGTTTGTCAATGACGCGTGAAAACATTAATTCCGGTTCTGATGATACACCTGTGGGCTCTATTCCTTATGAGTCTGAGACATATTATTTTGCCGGTTGGTTCAAGGATGCAGAGTGCACGACTCCTATTGATACTAATGTTGACCCAGTGACCATTGGAGAGTATAGCCACTTGATTCCCACCAAGACCCAGTTCACTTATGAGGATGATAATGGTGATGAGCAGGAAGGTAATCTCTACATTTCCGCAACCTACTACGCACTCTTCCTTCCTCGCTCGGCTGATCTCGAAATTAAGATTACAAGCGGACAGAGTGACAGCTTTATCCTTACCTTTACCGGTGTTGCAGGTACCTTCGCAGAAGGCAAGACCTTCACCGTTGCGGTTGTTGACGGCGTAGCTCTTACTGTTACTGACGTTGCAATAGGTCAGTATACTGTTACGTTCGACAAGAAGTGGTCTTGGAGATATGGTAATCTTGATTCTGTTATTACAACAGTAGATGTTGAGGTTAGCGTTGGCGGTTCAATCACGATTAAAAAGGATGACTTGACAATCGCGACCGACCAGTGGCTCACGGATAACGAAGTGGGAATGGTAACCCCGTAAAAACGCAAAAACAATTTCGGCTTTTAAAAAGCTTTGAGCCTCGCAGAAATGCGAGGCTCTTTTTTCTCGGCCTTCCCTTGTGAGGGAAGGTGTCGTTCGAAAACTTGTTTGAGAATGACGGATGAGTAGTTGTAAGGTTTTGTACGAAGTACACCTCATCCACCATAAATGGTCCCCCTTGTCTCGCCTGCGGGCTCGGTCGGTGCGGCAGAGCCGCAAGTGCAAAATTCGAAGTGCGTAGCATCTACGACCTTCCCCCTTTGGGGAAGGGGGACCATTTATGGTGGATGAGGTTGCGATACTCTAACTAATTAAACCTCACCCGCCACTTCGTGGCCCATCCCTCCCCAAAGGGGAGTGTTGAATACAAAGTTTTAGAGCCTCGCAGAAATGCGAGGCTCTTTTTTCTCGGCCTTCCCTTGTGAGGGAAGGTGGATTTTGCGGAGCAAATGACGGATGAGTAGTTGCAAGACTTTGTACGCAGAATGACTCCTCCACCGCTTCGCTTTGTAACTACTCATCCACCGCCAGCACGCGAACCCCTGATGCTCGACTTCGCTCGCATCGAGGAACCCCGTTGCGGTCCCCCTAGTCCCACCCGTGGGCTTGGACGAAAATGTTTAATCCGCCCACACGTGGGCGGATTAAAGCGATATATCTGCCTTTGGCAGATGCGATATTGTCTGAAAGGTTAGACAGCGATATACCGTCGCTCGCGACGGTGCGATATGTTCACTGCGTGAACGTTAACGCCGAGGGCGGCGTTTTAGCTTAGAAGATCTAGCAGAGCGTCCTTATCGCGGTAGCCGACGGCCTTATCGGTGATCTCGCCGTCTCTCAGGACAAAGAGGGCGGGGATGGACATGATCTTAAACTCCTTTGCGAGCTCGGGCTCGTCGTCAACGTTTACCTTAGCGATAACGTACTCGGGGTGCTCCTCGGCGATCTCCTCTAGGATGGGCGCGATCATCTTACACGGGCCGCACCAGGTTGCGTAGAAGTCCACAAGGACGGGCTTCTCGCTGTTTCTTATCTTCTCATCAAATTCTGCTTTTCCAATGTGAAGTACTGACATTTTTTATATTCCTTTCTTTTCTATAAATTACTGTGAATTACGATTTGTGCTTATAGTACAGCATGCAGTGGCAGTAGCCCTCGAAGTCGGGATCTGCGATCTGCTCGCGGAATTCCTTGCAGATGCACTTATTGTCCTCGATCTTCTCGAAACGGCAGGGACAGTATCCGCCGCGCTCCTTAAGGCCTTGCTTTACGGTTGCGACTATTTCTTTATCCTCGTTGAGGGTGATTCTCGGTTTCATCGTATGGTCTCCTTCTAGTAATAGCGGTTTCTTCGTTTCTTTACGCTCTTATTATATCACATTTTTCGCCGTTTGTATGTAACAAAGTCACAAAAGTTAAAAAAGTTTTTACTACTTGAAAAAGTTCTTGATATTTGGTAAAATAGGGGTAGCCAATGCCAACCTAAAGCGAACACGCCTGAAGCCGCATAAATCCACGCCTTTTTCAAAATTCTCGCTCGTAAAGTGTTACTTGACTTCGTTCGCATTTTAAAAAATTCATTGAATTTCTGTCGGCTTTAGGTCATTAGATTTTTAGTAGACGTTTTTTTGGAAGAGAAATCAAAAATACTTCATATGCTATATCGCGAGGATTCTTGATGCGTACTCTCGAAAAAATCGTCACTTAAAACGTATTCGATTTAGGTTGGCATTGGCTACAAAAGAATATGGAGATTTACTATGAAGCTACTTGTAATTATTGCGGTAATCATTTCCGGGCTTTATCAGCTTGTGCTGAATCTGGTGCAGTATCGCTCGGCAAGCAATCCGACGCCCGAGAACCTTGCGGACGTTTACGACGCGGAAACCTATGACAGATGGAAGAAGTACAGCGCGGAGCACTCGAGGCTCTCGATAATCTCGGGACTCGTCGGCTGTGCGGTGAGTGTGCTGATGCTCGCGACCAACGTCTACTCGGCATTTGCTGGGCTGTTTGGTGATAGCTGGTTTATGCAGCTGTTTTCGGTCATACTCCTTGAGAGCGCGGTCGGCACGGTCGTGTCGGTCATCTTCAGCTATATCGGCACGATGAAGATCGAGGAAAAGTACGGCTTTAACCGCTCGACTATGAAGACCTTTGTTATCGACAAGATCCGCGGATTTATCATTGAGCTCGGCATTTCGATCGGTATCGTGGTGCTCCTGCGCGCGGTGCACGTGTGGCTCGGTAACTGGATGATCCTCCTCTTTGCTGTAGCGATCTTCCTTGTGACGCTCGTGATTTCCTTCCTCTATCCCATACTCAGCAGAGTAGGCAACAAGTTCACGCCCCTCGAGGACGGCGAGCTCAAGGACAGACTTATGGAGCTCTTAACTAAGCACGGGTACACGGTAAAGGCTATTGAGGTTATGGACGCCTCACGCAGAACGACCAAGCTCAACGCCTACTTCACCGGCTTTGGCAAGCTCAAGACGATAGTCCTCTACGACAATCTTGTGAACGCGATGACCGCAGACGAGATATGCTCGGTGTTTGCGCACGAGCTCGGCCACGGTCTGCATCGCGACGTGCTCAAGAATCAGATACTTAATTTCGGCAACCTGCTTATAATGTCGCTTATCGTATGGGGTGCGGTCAGCGCGCCAGCATTACACACGGCATTCGGCTTTGGCGAGGTCAACTACGGCTTTGCTTACATACTCCTTTCGGCAGGTCTCGGACTTATCCAGCCCCTTACCTCGCTTGTGATCAACGCGCGCAGCCGCAAGGCAGAATACCGCGCAGACGAGCAGGCGGTTAAGGAGGGCTACGGCGAGGCGATGGTCTCGGCGCTCAAGAAGCTCGCGAGGGAGAACTTTGCGCACCTTTCGCCCTCGCGCATCAACGTTGCGCTTGAGTATAGCCATCCGCCGCTTGGCGATCGCATTGAGGCGATTGAAAATGGGCTGCTCAATTTAGGCGTAACCGAAAAAGAGTGAAGAAGCCAATAAAAATAATATAAACTCAAAATACGTATTTGTGAGAGGTGGAAATTCTCGTAATTTCCACCTCTTACACTCTTTTTCTATCGCCGTTTCCTTCCTCCGACGTATGTATATACGCCTCTCGGGCGGATAGCCGTAAGGGAACTAAACTCACAAGGTTATGAAAGATAGATTTTCCCCTATACATCACCGAATTTTTCTTAAATATCTGTATATTTCTCGAAAGATTTGGCTCGTCTATGAAAAAATCTATTCTTTCATAACTGCTTCGCATCTTACGGCGAACAAATTTTTGATGGGTTTTGCTGCGACGAGTCGCGGTCAAGTGCGACTTTACAAGACTCGGCGTGGCGAAAGACACTAAAAGTTATCGCCGTAAGACTTATTAGTTCGGTTCCCTTACGGCTACTGATTTCCATCCCAAATTCAGCCGGCCCCTAATCGAATCGCGGCAATCGCCAAGTATCTCGACGAAGTCGAGCATATCATCGCTCACGAGGAGTGAACGTATATCATCAACGCTTCGCGTTGTATATCATCACTCACGAACGTGAGTGGATAATTGAAAGTTGAAAATTGAAAGTTGATAATCAAGAGAGCCTTCTCCTGTTGGAGAAGGTGGCATACGAAATCTTGATTGAGTATGACGGATGAGGAGTTAAAATGTCTACGTTGAAATAAGCATGCGCTGTAACTACTCATCCACCATAAATGGTCCCCCTGTCTCGCTTCGGCTCGGTCACGTTTCGGCTCTTGCATTATCAATGCAATTCACTACCGAAACGCCACTTCGTTGCCTCACAAGGGAAGGCACACAAAAGAGCCTTCTCGAAAATGAGAAGGCTCTTTTTTATATTCATTATGATGCTATAATTTAATTTATTGACAATATTAGTTGTCATTTTCTGCGGTTTCGGAGGGCGCATCTTCGCTTTCGCTTTGAGGTTCAGACGGACCGTCAAGACCGCCGTCCCCTACGGGTTTCATCTCTTGCGTACTCTCGCTCTCCTCATTTTGCATTTTGCATTCTGCATTTTGCATTTCGGACGGACCGTCGAGGACGCCGGTCCCTACAGGCTGCGGCTCCGCCGCATTGTCTGCCGGTCCGTTTGCAAAGAAGGTCATAAATATCAGCATCACGCAGCCGATGAGCACGAGATACTTGCCGGGCGGGTTCTGCACGAAGTGCGCGATGTAGCCGAGGAAGGGAATAGAGAACTTAGCCTTGCCGATAACGTTTGACGAGGCGAGGTTGCCGATCTCAGGATCACCGTCGAGCGCGAGCTCAATATTACCGTCCTTGACGTTGTTCACGCCGTATGTGGTATACATCACTATCTCGTTGCCCTCGGCATCCTTGGCGTACTCCTTTATGATGGGGTTGCCGCTTTCGTCGAGCTTCTGATTGCCGTTTTCATCGGTATCGTAGATCGGTATTTTACCGACCACGTTATATATCTTATGCGTTACCTTGGTGCCTCTTTGGTCGACTTGGTAGGTGACGGTGTCGCCGGGTTGAAGGCTTGCGGCCTCCTCGGGGGTGAGCTTGTCAACGTAGACCATCGAGCCGGTCAGTATTTCGGGCTCCATCGAGCCGGAGAGCACTATGTGCGGCTCTATGCCGAACACTCTGACTCCAAGGAGCAGTATTACGAAAACTATGAAAATTATCAGTGCTACCGTTGAGGTCACGTCAAGCGCCTTTTTTGCCCATTTCGGCATAGGGATCTCCCTTCTTATTTTTATTGTTACTATTATAACATAACTAAACTCGGATTACAAGAGTAATATTTTAAGTTTTCCAAACTCAGCCGCTCTCAAGATTGGGCGGCTATCTTTATTTGTGAACAAATTGTAAATGAAAGATTTTTTCAAAAAAATTAAGAAAATTTCAAAAATGGCGAAAAAATGAAAATTATTTTCAAAATTTGCGGTTTTTTGTGAAATTCATATAAAATATTTAAAATATTTAAACGCACGTCTTGGCATAAAAAATATTCAAAAAACGTATTGACAAAGGGGTATTTCTGTGCTAAAATCGGAATTGTGAAAGTATTTTTCATAAAATTTGGAAACAATTTTCATAATTTTCAGATAAACCTCACAAAAATTACAGAAAAATGAAAATTATTTTCAAAAACGCCAAAAAAACACGAAAGGAGGCAAGATTTTGAACAGGACCCTACTTCAGGCGCAGCTCTTGTACAATGACATGGGCAAGTCCGAGAAGAGAGTCGCTGATTGGTTATTCTCCCACTCGGGAGAGATCCTTCCGTATTCCATAACAGACCTTGCCTCCATGTGTGAGAGCAGCGAGGCAACGATAGTCCGATTCTCCAAGAGACTCGGATGCTCGGGATACCAGGATCTGAAGATCGCTCTGGCGAGAGAGCACGACAAGAAGGTTATCGCTCCGACCATCACGGCGTCGGACGACTGCTTCAGCATATTCGAGAAGGTCTGCAACGACGCTTACATGTCGCTCGAGAGGACGAAGAAGACACTCTCGCCCGAGGCTATGACTGCCGCGGTGAAGGCGATTGCGGGCGCGGGCAGGGTAGTGCTCATCGGACTTGGCGCATCTGCGCAGGTTGCGGCGGAGGCGAGCAACAAGCTACTCAGGGCAGGTTGTAACTCTGTGGCGTATGCAGATACGCATATGCAGGCTATCGCGGTCTCCCAGCTGAGGCCGGGTGACACGGTCATCGGCATATCGCAGTCGGGCGCGTCAAAGGACATCGTTGAGTCGATGAAGGTGGCGAGGTCGCGCGGAGCGCGGACGATAGCTATCACCTCGCGCGAGAAGTCACCGATAGCAAGGCTGTCGGAGATCGTGCTCCTGACCGATACCGAGGAGACGAGGCACTCAACCCTCGGTCTGAATTCCCACCTCGCGAGACTCGTCGTTATCGACGCACTCTGCTACAAGATCGTTTACGAGAATGCGGAGAGAGCGCAGGCGGTAGTGCAGGAGGAGGCGGAGCTAAAAGCGAAGCGTATCGTAGATTGACGCTTCGCAGTTATGATTGCCCTGTGGGGCAAGTTATGAGTTAAAATACCCTTCGGGTAGTTATGATTGGCTGGCGCCAAGTTTAAGGTTTGATGGGCAATCATACCATAACGTTGAGCGCGATAGCACTCTCATAACTCAACCTAAATAACCATCAGCGAAAACAAAAAATAATTAATATATATCACAAGGAGAAACGAAAATGAAAATTTTAGTTGTAAACGCAGGCTCGTCCTCCCTTAAGTATCAGCTCTTTGATATGGAGACGGGCGAGGTGCTTGCTAAGGGCCTTTGCGAGAGAATCGGCATTGACGGCAAGATCACTCACAAGCGTCCCGGCAAGGAAGACTACTCCCGTGAAACCGAGCTTAAGGATCACAAGGCTGCGATCGAGCTCGTGCTCTCACTTCTCACCGACCCTGAGCTCGGCGTTGTAGCAAGTGCTGACGAGATCGGCGCGGTAGGCCACAGATTTGCTCACGGCGGAGAGATCCGTCAGTCCTCTATTCTCGACGACGAGAAGCTCGCATATCTTGAGAGCATCGTTGAGATCAACCCCCTCCACGGTCCGCCTGCAATCAGCGGATTCAAGGGCTGTAAGGCAGTTATGCCCGACGTTGTACACGTTGGTGTATTCGACACCTCTTACTATTCCTCTATGGAAGAGAAGGCATTCATTTACCCCCTTCCTTACGAGCTTTACGAAAAGCATAAGATCCGCCGCTACGGCTTCCACGGCACCTCTCACAGATTCGTATGTGCTGAGGCGTGTAAGCTTATCGGCAACAAGGACGCGAAGATCATCACCTGCCACCTTGGTAACGGCTCCTCTATCACCGCTACCGTAAACGGCAAGGCAGTTGACACCTCCATGGGCTTCACTCCCAACGACGGCGTGCCCATGGGTACCAGATGCGGCGCTATCGACCCCACCGTTGTTCCTTATATTATGAAGAAGGAAGGACTCACCCCTGCTGAGGTTGAGAAGCTCCTTAACTCCAAGTCCGGTCTTCTCGGCGTTTCCGGCGTATCCAGCGACTGCAGAGATATCGACGCGGCTGCTGAGGCAGGAAACAGAAGAGCGGCTCTTACAAACGAGATCCTCACCCACAATATCAAGAAGATCATTGGCTCCTACGTTGCTGAGATGAACGGCGTTGACGCGCTCGTATTCACCGCAGGTATCGGCGAGAACAACAAGACTCTGCGCCAGAACGTATGCCGCGATATGTCCTATCTTGGCATTAAGATCGACGAGGAGCTCAATATGAACGGTCCTCGCGGCGAGATCCTCGAGATCACCGCTCCCGGCGCAAGCGTAAGAACCTTCGTTATTCCCACCAACGAGGAATATATGATCGCTCTTGACACCCTCGCGCTCGCAACTAAGTAATCAAGTCAGTTAACTAAGTAATTTATATATACCGAAAGGAAAAAGAAAAAATGAAATCTGTTTATGAGATCAAGAAAGAAATCTGCGAAGTCGGTCACATTATGTACGAGCTTGGCTTCGTAGCAGCAAACGACGGTAACATTTCCGTTAAGGTTGGCGAGAATGAGTTCTACTGCACTCCCACAGGCGTGTCCAAGAGAGACCTCACTCCCGACATGATCATCAAGGTAGACAAGAACGGTAACAAGCTCGAGGGCAGACTCAATCCCTCCTCCGAGATCAAGATGCACATGAGAGTGTATCAGGAGAGACCTGACGTAAACGCAGTTGTTCACGCTCATCCTCCCGTAGCTACCGCCTTCACCATCGCAGGCATCGACCTTGACCAGTACATTCTCCCTGAGGCAGTTCTTACCATTGGTAGCGTTCCTACCTGTGAGTACGGTACTCCCTCCACCATGGAGATTCCCGACTCCCTTCTTCCTTACATCCAGAATCACGACGCATTCCTTCTTCAGAACCACGGTGCTCTTACCGTAGGCTGCAACCTTAACAAGGCTCGCTTTGTTATGGAGGAGGTTGAGTTCAACGCAAAGATCTGTAAGTACGCTATGGAGCTCGGCGCAGTTCACGAGATCCCCAACGATCAGCTTGTTAAGCTCATGGATCTCCGTAAGAAGATGAACCTTCCCGGCCGTCACCCCGGCATCGAGTACGATGAGGAGCCCGCTCCCGCAAACGAGGAGCTCGTTGCTACCATCACCCGCAAGGTTCTTGAGGCTCTTGGTAAGTAATTCTCTTTGAAATAAGGAAAAGCTTTAGAAAGGAGAAAAACTAAAGTGGCTATAAATTGGACAGAGGCCGACATAGAAAAGGTCGTTGCCTCGGTGCTTAAGAATCTTAACGCAAATCCCGTGAGCGCATCCGCAAAGACTTGGGATGCGACCGGCTACGAGGGCAGAAAGTTCGTCGGCGTTTATTCCGATATGAACGATGCTATCGATGCGGCTACTCAGGGCTACAAGGCTATCAGAGCAATGTCACTCGAGGAGCGTGAGAAGATCATTGCGGTCATCCGCGACCTTACGAGAAAGGAAGCTCCCATTATGGCGGAGATCGGCGTTGCCGAGACCAAGATGGGCAGGGTAGCGCACAAGATCGCAAAGCACACTCTCGTGGCGGACAAGACACCCGGCACTGCGGATATCGTATCCACGGCAAAGACCGGCGACTATGGTCTTACACTCACCGAGATGGCTCCCTTCGGAGTTGTGGGAAGCATCACGCCCTCCACCAACCCCTCCGAGACGGTTATCTGTAACAGTATCGGTATGATCGCTGCGGGCAACGGTGTTGTATTCAATCCTCACCCCGGCGCGATCGCAACCTCTAACTACGCGGTAGACCTTATCAACCGCGCGAGTCTGGCGGCAGGCGGCCCCCGTGTGCTTGTAGCATCGGTCGTTAAGCCTACCCTCGACACGGCAAGCATTATGTATAAGCATCCCGCGATCCGTCTTCTCGTTTGTACGGGAGGCCCCGGAGTTGTAAGAAGCGTTCTTTCCTCGGGTAAGAAGGCTATCGGCGCGGGCGCGGGAAATCCCCCCGTTATCGTTGACGATACCGCGGATATACGTAAGGCGGGCAAGGACATCATCGACGGATGTACCTTTGACAACAACCTCCCCTGCATCGCGGAGAAGGAGGTATTCGCCTTCGCAAATATTGCAGACGAGCTCATTGACGCGATGATAGCAAATGGCGCTTACAAGATCGACAGAGCTACCGCAGACAGACTTGTTGACGTTGTTCTTGAGGATAAGAAGAATCCCAAGACCGGAGTTATCTCCAAGGTCATCAGCCGTGAGTGCGTAGGACGTGACGCTAAGGTCATTCTCGAAAAGATCGGTATTCATGTAGGCGACGAGGTACGCTGCATCATCTGTGAGACCGACTTTAATCACCCCTTCGTCCAGGAGGAGCTCATGATGCCTATTCTTCCCATAGTAAGGGTAAAGAATATCGACGAGGCTATCGACCTCGCGGTTAAGGCAGAGCACGGCAACAGACACACCGCTCATATGCACTCGAAGAACATTGACCACCTCACCAGATTCGCAAGAGCTGTTGAGACCACGATATTCGTAAAGAACGCGCCCTCCTACGCGGGCATAGGCTTCGGAGGAGAGGGACACACCACCTTCACCATCGCAGGACCTACCGGCGAGGGTATCACCAGCGCGAGAAGCTTTACCAGATATCGCCGCTGTGTTCTCTCGGAGAGCTTCAGAATAATCTAAAATAGAAAAACGACAACCAAAGATTACATAATAGCTATAAAAAGCTTTACACGTAATATGATTGTCGGGAAAGGTAAATAAAATGAACATTACTTCTTCGCAGGTGGAAGCAATAGTAAGAAGAATTCTTGGCGAGACCGCACCTAAGGCTGCATCTGCAGGTATTCCCAAGACCGCTAAGGTCGCTATGCTTACCGCTCAAAAGAAAATCGAAGTTAAGGAATACCCGATCCCCGCTCTCGAAGACGACGATATTCTCGTTAAGGTTGAGGGATGCGGCGTTTGCGGCACCGACGTTCACGAGTGGAAGGGCGACCCCTTCGGTCTTATTCCCGTAACTCTCGGTCACGAGGGTACAGGTGAGATCATCGCTCTCGGTAAGAACGTAAAGACCGACACCGCGGGCAAGCCCATCAAGGTAGGCGACAAGATCGTTACCTCGGTTATCAGCTGCGGCGAGTGTCACGTTTGCCGTAACCATCCCGCAAACACCAACCTTTGCGACAAGCAGGGCGTTTTCGGACTTATTCCTCACAGCGACGCTCAGCCCCTCACCGGCTGGTTCGCTACCCACCTTCTTATCAGAGGCAAGGGCTCGACCTACTTTGTAGTAAACGATCTTGACCTTCAGGAGAGAATGCTTCTCGAGCTTGCGTGCGTTTGCGTTCACGCTCTCAAGAGAGCAAACACCACAGGTCTTATCAACTTCAACTCCAAGGTTCTCGTTCAGGGACTTGGCCCTGTAGGTCTTGTTATGATATCCGTTCTCCGCGCCGCAGGCGTTAACCACATCGTGGCTATCGACGGAACTCCCAAGAGACTCGAGATGGCAAAGAAGCTTGGCGCAAAGACCGTCATCAGCTTCAAGGAGATCACCTCGCTTGAGGAGAGAGTCGCTATCGTTAAGGGCGTTGCAAACGGCGTAGGCGTAGACTTCGCCTTCCAGTGCACCGGCGCTCCCATGGCGGCAAAGGATATCTATGAATATATCCGTCGCGGCGGCGGAATGTGTGAGATGGGCTTCTTCGTTAACAACGGCGAGTACACGGTTAACCCCCACTTCGCTATGTGTAACAAGGAGATCTCCATCGTCGGCTCCTGGGATTACAGCGCTGACGATTATCCCACCACCATGGCCTTCCTTCGCCAGGCAAGAGAGATGAATATTCCGATCAAGGAGCTCATCACTCACTCCTATCCTCTTGACAAGCTCAACGAGGCTATGGAGATGAACGTATCTCAGCAGGGTATCAAGATTTGCTACGTTGCTGACTAAGGAGTGTTGATATGGCACTCGGTATGATTGAGGTTTTTGGCTTTGCAACGGCGATAGTATGCGCTGACGCAATGGCAAAGGCGGCTGACGTCAAAGTCGTCGCCATAGACAAGAACAAGCCTGCGGCAGGTGACGCGGCAAAGGTTCCTCTCGTTATGGCCATCAAGGTCGAGGGATCTGCCGCCGCTGTTGAGGCAGCCGTTATGGCGGGTAAGAGAGAGGCTGAAGCGCGCGATCTTTACATCTGTCACAAAATTATTGCAAGACAGAGTGAGGATATCGAGTGGTTTGCTCATCTTTCCGCTCTCGGTAAAGACAAACTAAGATAAAAACAAAAATTTTATAAAGGAGATTTCAAAATGATGGAAGCACTCGGAATGGTAGAGACCAGAGGTCTCGTAGCTGCTATTGAGGCAGCAGATGCTATGGTTAAGGCTGCGAACGTAGTTCTTATCGGTAGCGAAAAGATCGGTAGCGGTCTTGTTAGCGTTATGGTACGCGGTGACGTAGGAGCTGTTAAGGCTGCTGTTGAGGCAGGCTCTGCTGCTGCTCACTCTCTTGGCGAGGTTATTGCAACTCACGTAATTCCCAGACCTCACGCTGACGTTGAAAAGCTTCTTCCCGTTATCAAGTAATTTAAAAAGGACTTGATGATATGAAGGCTATAGCGCTCTTGGAGGTGCAGGCAATGGTTGCCGCAATCACCGGACTTGACGCTATGGTTAAAGCGGCCGACGTAAATCTCATTCACGTGGAAAAGCGCCTCGGCGGCAGACTGGTAACGGTTGTCGTCGAAGGCGAGGTTTCCGCAGTGAAGGCGGCCCTTGAGGCCGGTGCGGCTGCTGCAGCCGAAGTCGGAAAGGTAAAATGCTGCGAGGTAATTGCCCGCCCGCATCCCGACGTTATGAGATTCCTTACTACGGGTTGATCGTAGCGGCGGCTCAGTATAGGTTTTAAGACAGGCGTCTTAGAATATATATTTTCGAAAATTTATTAGTTATTAAAAATCTAAGAGGAGGATTTAAACATGGAAGCACTTGGAATGGTAGAGACCAGGGGTCTCGTAGCTGCTATCGAGGCAGCTGATGCTATGGTAAAGGCTGCGAACGTCGTACTTGTTGGCTCCGAGAAGATCGGTTCCGGACTCGTAAGCGTTATGGTTCGTGGTGACGTTGGCGCTGTTAAGGCTGCTGTTGAGGCAGGCTCCGCGGCTGCTCACTCTCTCGGTGAAGTTATTGCAACTCACGTTATTCCCAGACCTCACGCAGACGTTGAGAAACTTCTTCCTTCTATCAAGTAATTTTCCTAAAGGGAAAGTTATTAGTTGGTTGACGCTCAGTCTCCAAAGGGGCGCACGCGCCCCTTTGGGTGCTGCAATAGTGCTTAATTGTAAAGTATAGTTATTAATTAAGCCTTATTGCAGTACAAAAAAGTGATAAATGCGAAAGGATTATTCTTATGGATAACATTTTATCAAGTCAGATAGCCGAGATAGTAAAGCAGGTTATCGAGAATATCGAAAAGGAACAGAGCACTGATAAATGCAAGAATGACTGCGTGATCTGTAAGAGCCGCGAGTCGTGTACTGACGGACAGATCCCCGTAGGTGTATCGAACAGACACATACACCTTTCAGAGGCGGACGTCGAGACTCTCTTCGGTAAGGGTTATCAGCTCACCCCCTTCAAGGATCTCTCTCAGCCCGGCCAGTACGCTTGCAAGGAGACTCTCACCCTCATCGGTCCGTCCCTCCGTCCCATCGAAAACGTAAGAGTCCTCGGTCCTGTAAGAGGTAAGTCTCAGGTAGAGATATCCACCACCGATTCCTATACCCTCAAGGTTAAGCCTCCCGTGCGTGAGTCGGGCAATATCGCGGGCTCCGCTCCCATAATCATTGTCGGACCTAAGGGTATTGTCGAGCTTAAAGAAGGCTGTATCATCGCAAACAGACACATACATATGTCCCCGAGCGATGCGTCCGTATTCGGCGTTAAGGATTGCGACTACGTTACCGTAGACGTTGATGGCAAGAGACGTACCAGATGGTTTGACGTTCAGGTCAGAGTACACAAGGACTTCAGACTTGAGATGCACGTTGATACCGACGATGCCAACGCGGCGGGAATCGGCAACGGCGCAAAGGTTAAGATTGTAAAATAACAGACCAAAAAGAAAGGCGAAAAGATATGTTAAGAGGAATTATCAGAGGACACATCGTTTCCACCAGAAAGCAGGAATCCTTAGTAGGCAGTAAGTTTATGGAGGTTCAGATTCTCAAGAACGGTCAGCTTACCGACGAGTACATCGTTGCTATCGACTCGGTTGGCGCAGGCATCGGTGAGACCGTGCTTATCACTACCGGCTCGTCGGCAAGACTCGCGCTTAGAAATACGTCGGCGCCCGCGGATGCAGTAATAGTCGGCATCGTAGACTAATTTCGGATCGGTGTATTTTGGCTACATTTGCCGTTTTCTACCAAGCTCGCAATAGGTAACTATTGCTTCGGGCAGAAGAACGACAAATCTATCTCAAAATCCCCTCGACCGAAACGATACGATTTTGTTAGTGAAATAAAACACCGATATTAACCCCATACCGTGTAAGTTTTTTGATAGTAAAAAGGTTGTAGTTTACCTAAAAAATGTGGCATAGCCACACATCATTAGCGTAAGCGTCATCATTGGGCAAGGCCCAACACCATTTGCCACAGGCAAACATCATTTTTTCAGAAAGGAGGTAGCGATGCACGAATTAAAGCAGGTAATGAAGGATGCCGGACTCGTAGGCGATGGCGGCGCGGGATTTCCGTCCTACGCTAAGCTCGCGGAGGGCGCGGACACTCTACTTATAAACGGCTCGGAATGTGAGCCGCTTCTGTATACCGACTATATGCTGATGAAGCGCGAGCTTCCGATGATACTCGCGGGTATCCAGTCGGTCATCTGGAGTCTTAGAATAAAGAGAGCGCTATTCTGTGTCAAGGAGCATACGGCGAAAAGACTTTCGCTTTCCGAGGGCGATCAGCTCAGCGCGGGCGTTTTCGTCAAGGTTATGCCCAACGTATATCCCATCGGCGATGAGATAAGTCTTATTTACCAGGCGACCGGCAGGCTTATAAAGCCGGGAAGTCTTCCCATATCCAAGGGCGTCCTCGTTTACAACGTCGAGACTATGTACAATCTCGGCAGAGCAGTCAAGTATTTTGAGCCCGTCACTATGAAGTGGCTCACCGTCGGCGGCGACGTGAAAGAGCCGCGTGTCGTGCGTGTGCCGATAGGCACTCCGGTCGCAGACCTCTTTGAAAGACTTGGAATAGAGGTTGATGAGGACCACGCGGTAATCGACGGCGGTCCCTCGATGGGCAAGATAATTAACCACAATATAGCCGAGGTCGGAAAGACGACCAAGGCGCTCCTCGTCCTCCCGAAGAATACGCGGGCGGTCGAGTCTAAATTGATAAACGAAAAGATGGCGGTAACAAGAGCGGAGACGGCTTGCTGTCAGTGCACGAGATGCACCGACCTTTGCCCAAGAGCTCTCCTCGGTTACCCCCTCGAGCCTCACAAGATGGTTCGTACGGCTATTGGTGCGGCGGTTGCGATGCCAGAGATGGTTCTCTCCGCGACGCTCTGTTGCGGCTGCGGTATTTGTGAGAACTTGGCCTGCAGTCAGGGCATTTCCCCCAGGGCCGTGATAAATAATTACAAGGAATTACTCGCTAAGAACAAGCTCCGCTACACTCAGAATGAGGAGGTCTCTCCTAAGGAAGAAAGGGAGTACAGAATGATCCCCTCGAAGAAATGGGCGCAGGACCTCGGTATTGACAGATTCGACCGCATTGCCGTATGGGGCGGTGAGATACGCGACTTTGACAGAGTCGAGCTCGCCCTCGGCAGATACATAGGAATTCCAAGCGCACCCGCGGTAAGAGACGGTGCGATAGTGCAGGTCGGTGACATCGTTGCGGCGGCATCTGCGGGACTCTCGATCCCTCAGCACGCGTCGATACACGGCAGAGTAACGGTTACGGATAAGAAAATAATCATTGATAGGGTAGTATAGAATGTATAAGGCAATAGGTGTAATTGAACTTAAAAGCATACCCAAGGGCGTTGAGGCGGCGGACGCGGCTCTGAAGAGCGCGGGCGTTGAGATGGTATCAAGCCACCCTTCCTGTCCCGGTAAGTATGAGATAATATTGACGGGCTCAATATCCAACGTCACCGCGGCGGTAAGTCACGTTACCTCAAGGTTTGAGGGATTTGTGATCGACTCCTCGGTCATCGGTAGGATAGAGGAGCAGGTTATCAAGGCTCTCTTCGGCACTCACGCGGCAGAGAGAGGAGGCTCTCTCGGTCTTCTTGAAACCTACTCGGCGGCGAGCGCGATAAAGGCGGCTGACATAGCGGTAAAGACGGCCCGTGTAGAGATTTTCGACCTCCGCGTATCAAGAGGTATGGGAGGAAAGGGCATTGTAATGCTTACAGGTGAGATAGGCGACGTCACCGCGGCGACAGAGGCAGGCGCGAATTACGCGAAGGAGAATGCGATGCTTTCCTCTTACTCGATAATCGCCGCGCCTCACGAAGAGCTGTGGAATCAGATGTAAGGAGTGTCATAATGGATAACATTAAGTTTGTGATTGAAAAAAGCGCGAGAATTGACAAGCTCGTGAGCACTCTCTATGAGAAGATGCCCGAGATAGAATCCGCGCGCGGAATTCTCGTTACCGAGAGCTATAAGCAGACCGAAAATCTTCCTATCATAAAGCGCAGAAGCGCGGCATTCGCTCATATCCTTGAGAATATTCCGATCGTTATCAGAGACGGAGAGCTCATAGTCGGAAGTGCGACCGTTGCTCCTCGCGGCTGCCAGGTATTCCCCGAGTATTCCTACGAGTGGCTCGAGGCAGAGCTTGACTCGGTTGCGACGAGAGCGGCAGACCCCTTCTACATCAGCGAGAAGACCAAGGCTGAGCTCCGTGCTATTTATCCTTGGTGGAAGGGTAAGACCTGCTCAGACCTTGCGAAGGCAAATATGGCTCCCGAGGCTTACGCGGCCTTCACCGAGCACAACGTGTTCACCCCGGGTAACTATTTCTATAATGGTATCGGTCACGTATGCGTTCAGTACGATAAGGTCCTGAAGATAGGCTACCGTGGAATAATCACCGAGGCAAAGGCGGCTCTTGATAAGCTTGATTTTGCCGATCCTGAGTACGTACAGAGAACCAACTTCCTCGAGGCTGTTATCGAGAGCTGTGAGGCGGTTATCGAATATGCAAGAAGATATTCAAGACTTGCTCGCGAGCTTGCGGGCAAGGAGAGAAATGCGGACAGACGCCGTGAACTCGAGACTATCGCAAAGAATTGCGCGCGTGTTCCCGAGTTTGGCGCGACGACCTTCCATGAGGCTTGTCAGTCCTTCTGGTTTGTTCAGCTCCTTCTTCAGGTAGAGTCAAGCGGACACTCCATTTCTCCCGGTCGATTTGACCGCTATATGTATCCCTACTACAAGGCTGACCTTGACAAGGGTGCGATTACCCGTGAGCAGGCTCAGGAGCTTCTTGACTGTATCTGGGTAAAGCTTAATGATATAAACAAGGTTCGCGATGCTGTTTCTGCAGATGGATTTGCAGGCTACGGTATGTTCCAGAACCTTATCGTGGGCGGTCAGGACGAGCACGGTATGGACTCGACCAACGACCTCTCCTATATGTGTATTGAGGCGGCTATGCACGTGCCTCTCCCTCAGCCCTCCATCTCGATAAGAGTATGGAACGGCTCTCCCGAGGACCTGCTCATTAAGGCGGCTGCCCTCACAAGACTCGGCACGGGTCTGCCCGCATACTATAATGACGAGATAATTATCCCCTCAATAATGGCTCGCGGTCTCACCCTTGAGGATGCGAGAGATTACTGTATCATCGGTTGCGTTGAGCCTCAGAAGGGCGGCAAGACCGACGGCTGGCACGATGCGGCATTCTTCAATATGTGCCGTCCTCTCGAGCTCGCATTCTCAAACGGTATGGACAAGGGTAAGAAAATCGGTCCTGAGACCGGTGACGTGGCTAAGATGACCACCTTTGAGGAGTTCTATAACGCGTACAAGACTCAGCAGAGTTATATGATAAAGCTGCTTGTCAACGCTAACAATGCGATCGACTCCGCACACGCTAAGCGTTGCCCGCTTCCTTTCCAGTCCTGTATGGTTGACGACTGCATCGGCAGAGGTAAATCCCTCCAAGAGGGCGGAGCCGTGTATAACTTTACAGGCCCTCAGGGCTTCGGTATAGCGAATAATACCGACGGTCTCATAGCCGTAAAGAAGCTTGTCTTTGATGAGAAAAAGGTGACGATGGCTGAGATGCGCGAGGCGCTCAAGGCTAACTTCGGCTACGGTATCGAGGGCGCGGCGGCAGAGAGACTCACCACCGAGGTTGCTATCGAGCTTGCCAAGGAGGGTATCGAGATTACTCCTAAGGCTATCGAAACAATTTACAGAGAAATTACCACAGCGTCGGCAATCGACGAGAGTACCAAAGCAAGATACAAGGAGATAAAGAGACTTATCGACGAGGAATGCCCCAAGTACGGTAACGATATATACGAGGTTGACATGTTTGCGCGCGACGTTGCAAACTCCTACACCAAGGAGGTCGAGAAGTACAAGAACGTGCGCGGCGGTATCTTCCAGGCGGGTCTGTATCCCGTATCCGCAAACGTACCGCTCGGCGGCACTACCGGAGCTACTCCCGACGGCCGTTTAGCTTACACGCCCCTGGCCGACGGCATTGGTCCTGCATCAGGCAGAGACGTGAAGGGCCCGACTGCTACGGCAAACTCGGTTGCCAAGCTTGAGCAGTGCGTAGCGTCCAACGGAACTCTCCTTAACCAGAAGTTCCACCCCTCGGCTCTTGAGGGTATGAAGGGACTCACCAAGTTTGTTTCCCTGATTCGCTCCTACTTCGACCAGAAGGGTATGCACGTACAGTTTAACGTAGTAACCAAAGAGACTCTTCTTGATGCTCAGGCACACCCCGAGAAGTACAAGACTCTCGTAGTAAGAGTGGCGGGTTATAGTGCGCTATTCACTACTTTGTCGAAGTCGCTCCAAAATGACATAATCAACCGCACCGAGCAGGGCTTTTAGTCTATCAAATTTTTGATATATTTGATGTTTTTCGGCAGGCTCGTCGTAGGTAACTACGACTTCGGCCTCAAGAACGGCAAATCTATCTAAAAATTTGTACGACTACAATTACCGAGATACGGGTCGAAGAAGCCAAAAACTGCATCAAAATCTCGTCGCCAAATCTGTGCCAAGGTTGAACTGATTAAAAGTTAGTTTCAGAAGGTTGGAATTTTCACAGTGAACGTTAGATGTGAAAAGACGAAAATTTTAGAAAAAATTCAGAGGTAAAAATATGGAAAGAAAGGGAAGGATCTTCAATATACAACGTTTCTCGATCCATGACGGTCCGGGGATAAGGACGATAGTGTTCTTCAAGGGCTGTTATATGAGATGCGCGTGGTGTTGTAATCCCGAGTCGCAGAGATATGAGATTGAGACTCTTATCGAGGGCGGCAAGGAAAAGGTAGTCGGCAGAGACGTTACGGTCGCGGACATTATGCCCGAGATTCTTGCCGATCTTCCGTATTACCGACGCTCGGGCGGCGGTGTGACGCTCTCGGGCGGTGAGGTGCTCGCGCAGGCGGATTTTGCGGCGGAGCTGCTGAAGGCTTGCAAGGAGGCGGGACTTCACACGGCTATTGAGTCGAGTGCGAATGCGCCCTATTCGGATATTGAAAAGCTACTGCCGTATCTTGATCTGTATCTTATGGACATCAAGCATATGGACAGCCTCAAGCACAAGGAATACACGGGAGCACCTAACGAGCGTATACTCGAGAATGCGAGGCGTGTAGCCGAGAGCGGAGTCGAGCTGATAATCAGGACACCCGTTATACCCACCTTCAATGACAGCGAGAGTGACATCAAGGCTATTGCGGACTTCGCGAGAAGTCTAAAGACGGTAGAGGAGTATCACCTTTTGCCTTATCACAGACTAGGTACTGACAAATATACCGGTCTTGGAAGAACCTACGCTCTGCCCGAAATCGAGCCTCCGCCAAAGGAGAGAATGCAGCATCTTCTATCTGTTGCAGAGACATCAGGTCTTAAGTGCCAGATTGGCGGATAAAGTGCGTACGGTTGAATTAACACTTTAAATGATAATTTTTGTTTACATATTTCGGAGGAAAAATGGAACTTAGAGATAAAATGAGAATAGTGCAGGAGCTCGTTCCCGGTAAGCAGGTGACGCTCTGCCACATTATTGCTAACCCTGACGACGTCCTTTATACAAAGCTTGGTCTTGATCCTAAGACCGATTACACCCGCTCGGCTATCGGTGTTCTCACCATCTCCCCTGCGGAGAGCGCGGTTATTGCGGCGGACATCGCCATCAAGTCCTCGGGAGCTGAGATCGGTTTTGTCGACAGATTCACGGGAACTCTTATAATTTCGGGCAGCGTATCGTCGGTTGAGACGGCGTTTGCGGCGATAAGAGAGTACGTTATCAACAGACTTGGATATACCTGCTGTGAGATAACCAAGACCTAGTGTGCTATGAAAAAGATAATACTGATAGGCAGGGTTGCGGCAGGCAAGACCACACTGACTCAGGCGCTAAAGGGTGAAGAGATCAAGTACTTCAAGACGCAGTACGTGAACTATATGGACACCATTATAGATACCCCCGGAGAATACACCGAGCTCAGACAAACGAGCGGAGCGCTCGCTCTCTATGCATACGAGGCTGACATTGTCGGTCTTGTGCTTAGCGCCAACGAGCCGTATTCTATCTTCTCGCCCTGCATTACCAGTCTTGTCAACCGTGAGGTCGTGGGCATAATTTCCGGTATAGATAAGCCGGACGCCAACGTCGAGCGTGTTGAGAGATGGTTAAGGCTTGCGGGCTGTAAGAAGATTTTCCCCTTGAGTGCCATGACCGGAGAGGGTATAGACAAGCTCCTCGACTATCTCAGCGAGGATGACAGGAAGGAGAAAACAGAACAATGAGCAGAACGACTGTTATAGCCTTCGCCAATAACAAGGGCGGAAGCGGCAAGACCACAACTTGCTCCAACGTAGGTCTCGCTATGGTAAAGGCGGGTAAGCGTGTATTACTTATAGACGGAGATATGCAGCTTAACCTCACGCTGTCCTTCTTTGATGAGGACAGAGCTCTCGGCTTTGCTACCGAGGAGAAAAATATACATACCGCGGTGAAGGATGAGAAGGATCTTTCCGACTTTGTCGTCGAGACTCAGTATCCGAATCTCGACATCATTCCCTCGTCCTCTCTGATGAGCTCTATCGAGTACGACCTCTTTACCAAGTGGCAGAGAGAGTTTATCCTCAAGAAGTGCCTCTCGCCGATTCTTGCGCGCGGCTACTACGACTTCATTCTCATCGACGCACCTCCGACACTCGGCGGTTGGGTGATGAACATTCTCACCGTCAGCGACTTCATCATAATTCCCGTTGAGGCAAGCCCGTGGGGACTTTTCGGCCTTGCGAATATGTTTGACTTCATCTCGCAGGTGAAGAATCTCAATCCCCATCTTGAGGTAATGGGCATTGCCATCACCAAGGCAGACGAGAGAAAGAGCTACTTCAAGCAGACCTATGAGACACTCAAGGAGTTTGAAGCGGCAAGACTCTTTAACACATACATCAGAATCGATTCCTCAATAGAGTGGGCGCAGGACAACAGCCAGCCCGTCGTTGCGTACAAGAGATACAGCCGCAGCGCTATTGAATATACTAAGCTTGCAAAGGAGATAATCGGATATGCCGGTAGGTAAGAATGCTCTTAAGAGAGTAACGAATAACGGTTATTCCAAGGTGAATACCTCCGCTCCCGATATGGAGCACAGTGTGGTTACAGAGCCCGAGACAGAGGTAAAGCCCGAGGTAAAGAAAGAGACTAAGAAGGTTGCTACCGTAAAGGCTGAGCCTAAGAAGAATACCGCGCTTAAGGAGAAGAAGCCCCACATAAAGAAGCCCGAGACAAAGAAGGCTGAGGCTGAGACGGATACTCATCCCGACGGATTCGTGCGCTACGGACTCGGAGCTGAGCTTCCCGTACACCTTCTCTAAGGGGTATTCAGGCTAACTGTGAAACAAAAATAAAAAGGCGCCGCGTGCGCCTTTTTTGAAAGGAATATTATGAGCATTTGGGATACACTTTACGAAAGGGCGCTCGAGGTACAAAGGGGGAGGAGAATATCCCCCTTCGTTGATGCGGGAGGCGTTGCCGCGGCTATACTCTCAAAGAGCGGTAACATATACGTCGGTGTCTGTATAGATACCGCCTGCTCGCTCGGTATGTGTGCCGAGAGAAACGCTATCGCGAATATGATAACTAACGGAGAGAGTGAGATAGATAAGGTCGTCGCGGTAATGACCGACGGCAGTGTAGGCTCACCCTGCGGAGCTTGCCGAGAGCTTATGATGCAGCTTTCGCCGAGAAGCTGTGAGATTGAAATACTGACCGATATAGAAAAGAAAACGACGGTGACCCTCGGCGAGCTTATGCCCGATTGGTGGGGCAGAGAAGAATTTGATCAAGGAGAAGTATTATGAGAAAGAATTTTGGTGTAAAACCGATGGTTTACCCCATGCCCGTGTTCATTCTCGGCACGTATGGCGAGGACGGTACACCTAACGCGATGAACGCCGCTTGGGGCGGAATTACCGAGGAAAACGAGATCACGGTCTGCGTCAGCGCGGAACATAAAACCACGAAGAATTTTACAGCTCGCGGCGCTTTTACCGTGAGTATGGCGACGGCTGACTTCGTCAGTGAGTGCGACTACGTGGGCATAGAGAGCGGAAATAAGGTGGTAGATAAGCTTGGCAGATGCGGCCTCCATACCGTAAAGAGCGAGCTTGTTGACGCGCCGATAATTCTTGAGTTACCCATGGCGCTTGAGTGTCTTGTAAAGAGCTATGATCACGAAAGCTGCCGTCTTGTCGGAGAGATAGTCAACGTGTCTGCGGACGAGTCGGTTCTTACCGACGGTAAGATAGATCCCGATAAGCTGAAGCCCATAACCTACGATTCCGCAAACCACACGTATCGTGTGATAGGAGAGGTTGTCGGCAAGGCATTCTCCGACGGTCTGAGATTTAAAAAATAAGCTCAACACATAAAAACTAAAATAAAAAGTGAAAATGTGTTGAAAAAGACGGCGGAATGTGATAGAATATAGGAAAACATACACGAGAGGTGTAGATATATGATGAAAGTAAGTAGAAGAATAAGGGCGAGACGTCAAGCGCGCAATCATATGATTATTATTTCCACGCTCGTCGCCTTCGCAATACTTTTCGCTTGTTTTGGTATATACGTTAATGACTATTACCGCGCGGATACCGCCGCGATCGACGCATACGTTCCCGAGGTGAAGATCGAGGAGAGAGAGCTCAAGGGCGGCGCTGTAGCGTACATTCCCGACGAGTGCATCGCCGGTGTTATCTTCTATCCCGGAGGAAAGGTTGAGGCTGCCGCCTACGTTCCTCTTATGCGCGCTCTTGCGAAGGAGGGAATACTCGCGGTGCTTGTCGAGATGCCCTTTAACCTTGCGGTTCTTAAAAAGACTGCGGCAAACGGTATGAAGGATCAGCTCTTCTGGGTGGATAACTGGTATATGGCAGGTCACTCACTCGGAGGCAGCATGGCTGCGGCATACGCGGCTGACAACAAGGATGACTACAAAGGTGTTATTCTCCTTGGCGCATACTCGAGCAAGAATCTTTCCAATAGCGGACTTAAGGTAGCTTCGATATACGGAAGCCTTGATACCGTTATGAATAAGGATAATTACGTCGGCTCTATGGGCAATCTGCCCGCTGACCTTACCGAGACAATTATCGAGGGTGGCAACCACTCAGGATTCGGCATGTACGGTCTGCAGGAAGGTGACACCGAGGCAACGATCACAGGTGTTGCACAAATCGAGGAGACTGCAAGACTTATTGCAGAGTTTGTAAAATAACTAAACCAATTAACAGGGGCTGATTTATTTAGGCGTAATCGAAAAAGAGTCGAGAAGCCAATGAAAACAACCCTGAAACCTAATATTCTATAGGTGAGAGGTGGAAATTCTCGTAATTTCCACCTCTCACACTCTTTTTCTATCGCCGTTTCCTCGCTCGATGTATTTATATACATCTATCGCTCGTCAGTACGACTTTACAAGACTCTGCGTGGCGAAAGACACTAAAAGGTATCGTCGTAAGACTTGTTAGTTCGGTTCCCTTACGGCTACTGATTTCCATCCTAAATTGATCTAGCCCCGAAAGGCGCTTTGCACCAAGAATTCAGTGCTTTCCGCTTGTTTTAGTCTTTAAAATTATGTGATGACTGAATTCTTAGTGACACAGTGCCTTTTTATATAAAAACATTGTTAAAAAAATATCAAAAAGTACTTGACTTTTAATAAACCGAAGTATATAATTAGATTGAAGTGAACGTGTTCATAAAAAAGGAGAGAATATGCCTAAGATAATTGAAAACGTAAAGGAACAGCTCCTTGCGGAGGCAGCAAGACAGATAAAAGAATTCGGCTATTCCAAAACCACCGTACGATCTGTTGCGAGCGCATGCAGCCTCGGGGTGGGTACCGTGTATAATTATTTCCCGTCAAAGGACGTTCTTATAGCCTCGTTTATGCTCGAGGATTGGCAGAGAGCTCTTGTGAAAATGAGGAGCGTTGACTCACGTGATCCCGAGGAGGTGCTCCTTGCCGTGTATGATTCGCTCGGCGGCTTTATTACCTCGCACAGAACGCTGTTTTCCGACCCTGAGGCGGCGAAGAGCTTTGGCGCTGCACACACTGATTACCATAGAATATTAAGAAGGCAGATAGCCGATATAGTCCTACCCGTGTTAAGTAAAACGGCAAAAAACGGCGAGTTTGCAGCTGAGTTTATTGCCGAATCCCTGCTCACCTGGACGATGGAGGGCAAGGCCTTTGGCGACATATATTCCATTCTTGAATCAATAATAATAATATAAAGGAGAAACAAAATGAGTAGTTTTGAAAACCTTCGCATCGTGGATAACTTCTACCAGACCTCTTTGTTCTTCCCGATGCCCACAGTCATCATCAGCACGCTTTGCGAGGACGGCACGACTAACCTCGGTCCTTACTCCCTCGTTCAGCCCTATTACGTAGCGGGCAAGGATTATTATGCAATGCTCCTCTCCTGCCGTAATTCCTCCAACACCGCGCAGAATATTCTTCGTAACGGTAAGTGCGCGATCAACTTCATCGATGACAAGCCCGCCACCTTCAAGGAGGCAGTAAAGCTCTCCTGGCCCGGTGACAAGCCCTCCGAGAAGATGCCCAAGTGCAACTTCAAGCTTGAGAAGAGCCTTATCGAGGAGGAGAATCCCGAGGACGTAAGACCTATGGTATTGACCGACGCCATCGAGGCTATCGAGTGTACATGGGTACGCGAGCTTGACGGCGCTGACAAGGACCTTCCCGGCGAGCTTAACGGCTACGAGGGACCTTACCACGATTTCAACGGTATCACCTCCAAGTTTGGCGCTCACTTCATTCTTAAGATCGACAAGATCCTTATGAAGAAGAAGTATGCAGATGCTATCATCAACGGCGTTAAGGCTAAGGATTTCCCCGCGCTCCCCGTTGACTACGGCTACCGTGACAGCAAGAACTTCTGGTTCCACAGAAAGACACGTATGAGAGCAGAGCTTCTCCAGATGCGTCAGGCATCTCTTGAGTCTGTGCGCTACGCGGCAGACAGAGCTGACGATAAGGTCAAGTTCACTGACGATGCTCTTATGACCATTCTCGGTGTGCCGAGAGTATTCCTTCCTCTTGTTCTTAAGGGCTGTGTAAGCTGGGCAAAGGAAAACGGCGTAGAGCTCGTTACCGCTGAGCATATGAAGATAATCAACGACAAGAGAGCAAAAGAAAAGAATAAGAAATAAGAATAAATAGGAGATTTTAAAAATGAAAGTTGTACTTGCAGGCGCCTTCGGTAATCTTGGCGCTGAAATACTTAAGCTCCTCATTGCCGACGGTCACGAGGTTGTTGCCGCTGACCTTAATGAGGGCGCAGTCGAGGGTACTGAGGGTAAATACACCTTCGTAAAGATCGACGCTACAAATCCCGAGACCTTGAAGGGCCTTTGCGACGGCGCAGAGGCGGTGATCTCCACCGTAGGTCTTACCGGCGCATCTACTCGCTTTACCTCGTATGACATTGACTACAAGGGTAATATGAACATCTACAACGAGGCAAAGGCTGCCGGCGTTAAGAAGTTCAATTACATCTCCGTTATCTCCTGCGACGAGCCCGGAGCAGAGAAGGTTCCCATGCTCCACGCAAAGTACCTCGTTGAGGAGGAGATCAAGAAGGGTGAGATCGACTGGATCATTCACCGTCCCACCGGTTACTTCTACGATATCGCAAAGGTGTTCAAGCCCTACGTTGATAAGGGCGAGATGCAGCTCCTTAAGGGCTACGGAGGAGTAAAGGCTAACGTTGTTGACTGCCCCGACTTCGCAAGATTCATCGTAGATCATATGAACGACACCAACGTTTCCTACAACGTAGGCGGTAAGGAGACCTACACCTACGAGGAGATGGCCGCTCTTTGCTTTGAGGCGGCAGAGAAGCCTCTTAAGATCAAGTGGGCTCCCATCTGGCTCTTCGGTATTCTTGCTAACCTTCCCAAGATCAAGAAGGCAGGTAAGCACGATATCATCCTCTTCTCCAAGTGGACTCTCAGCCACGACCTTGTCGGTGACACCGTTGTTGGTGATAAGAGCTTTGGTGAATACATAAAGACATACTTCGAAAAGGAGGCAAACTGATATGCCTTGGTCACTTCTCGGAATTCTCCTCGCGGTTTGCGCTGTAATGTGCGCCGTAGGATTCTATAAATTCGTATACTTCCTCTCTATCGGTTACGGCTTTGCTATCGCGGGCGGCGGTATCACAGTCCTCATTATGTACCTTGTAAATCCCACTGCGACTCCTCTTTGGATCGTTCTTGTCGAGACTGCGCTCTTTATCGCTTACGGTGTACGTCTTTCAGGCTTCCTCCTTGTAAGAGAGCTTAAGAACGTTTCCTTCAGAAAGACCGACGTTGCAAAGGACACTCTCGCAAAGAATAATGAGAAGAAGATGCCCATCTTCGTCCTCGCTACCATCTGGATCGTAGTTGCTATCCTTTATACCACTCAGGTCAGCCCCATGCTCTTCAGAGTTGTTAACGGCTCCTCTGACGTAGTTGTTCCCATTATCGGTTTTGCTATCTCCATCTTCGGCCTTGTGCTCGAGACTATTGCGGATAATCAGAAGTCGGCACAGAAGAAGGAGCGCCCCGATATGGTTGCAACAAAGGGCCTTTACCGAATCGTTCGTTGCCCTAACTATCTTGGTGAAATCACCTTCTGGACCGGTGTGTTCGTAAGCGGCGTTACTGCATACAAGACCCCCGGACAGTGGATTATGGCAATAATTGCTTACATTTGCATCGTTTATATCATGTTTAACGGCGCTCAGAGACTTGAGAAGCGTCAGATGGCTCGTTACGGTGAGAACGAGGAATACAACGAGTATGCTAACAAGACTCCCATCATTATTCCTCTTATCCCTCTTTACCATCTTAACAAAAAATAATTGATTTTCGACCCGGACGGGGCGGGTTATACCTTGCTCCGTCCATAGCTTTTATAGGAGTACAAATAATGAAAGACTTCTCTGTATCTATGGCGCTTGTGGATTACATTCCTGTTATCTGCTTTGCCATCGCATCGGTTATACTGATGCGTGACCTCTACAACAAGATGAATAAGTGCTCATTTGCTCTCTTTGCGGCGGGCACGATCGATATTATACTTGCGGGCGGCCTTAAGGCTACCTACAAGCTGCTTTACGCGGCGGGCGCTTGCGACTTCGAGGCGCTGAGCGCTATGTTCTTCCCGGTGCAGTCGATAGGCTTTGTCCTCGCGGGCATAGGTATTCTGCTTCTCCTGACCGAAAAGAAGGGCAAGGGAAGTGCGGCGCTTGCCGTTGCTCCGCCTCTGTTTAAGGGCACCTTTGTTTTCGTCGGTCTTATGGTTGCGGGACTCGGTATTCTCGATACTGTGCTTTCAATAATCGCAGTTAAGATGAAGAAGCCGTGGCTTATAGCCATCTTTGCGGTATCCTTCGTTTGCTCTCTCGGTATGGGTTACCTTTCCTCTAAGGACTTTGCCGAAGCGGCAATGAATTGGATTGCAGAGGGCGTTAACGTAGTAGGTCAGGGCGCACTTCTTGCGGGTGTATATCTTCTCCACAAGAACGGCCTTGCCGAGCTTGAAATCAACACGGGTAGGGCAAAATGACGGAAAAACTCCTTTTGATGATCGCGGAGAAATATCCCATCACACCCATTGACGGTGCTTGTGTTGAGGGCCTCAAGGCAAGCGGAATGAAGTTTAATATCCGCGCATACCACGCCGAGGGACTTGGACACGTTTCTGTTATGACCGCCAAGGGATTTTTCGGTCTGATGAAGATGGATACGCTTATCGTTAATCCCACCGAGGTTGACCTTCCGCTCTATTCCTACGACCGCATTTTCGCTATGGGCAACGATACGCTCATAGTTGAGCTTTATGACACGCTTTCCTCAGACGGATTATCGATGGAGGACGTCAAGGCAAAATACTCATCTCTCACCGAGCGTGACCCAGGCGAGCATTGGTATGACTCAATAAAACTTCCTGAGAGTATATCCAAGAAGGGTAAGAAGGCGGATACACCCGCGCTCTCCCGTCTCGCGGCCGAGCATCTTGCGGCCTATCTTGATGCGGCAAGACCTGCGGATAATCCCGAGGTGAAGAAGGAAAAGGCAAGCCTTTACGTCGAAGGGCTCCTCTCAAAGGGCGGCCCTTCCACCGACGCCTTCAAGAAGGCAATAGGAGACGAGAGGACGGCCGAGCTATTCAGAGACATCCTTTTCGGAACTAAATAAAACAAAAGCAGAGATATGTGGCGCGAGCCATTATCTCTGCTTTTTGTTTTGAAATGTAAAATAAAATATACAAAAAACTGCTATACCGCAGTGGGTACGGCGGTTTTTCAATTAGCAAGCATAAAAGAATAAAAAGTGGATGTGTTTTCCGACTGTTATTCCTCTATCTTTATTCCTTCAATGATCTTTACCATCTCATCCCACTCGACGCCGGTTGCGGAGAGAATATATACCATTTTTTCATCGGTCCACGTTGCGCTGATTTGCCCATACTTTTCAGTTCTGAATACGGTAAGATCACCCACCTCTACTATGGTATTCTCTGAATTTTCGGTGTCAACAGCTTGAGAACCGTCAGAGAATATTCTGAATTGTAGTGTTATAATTTTCTCGCTGTTTTTCCATTCATAAAGTGCGCCTGTTATACCTATATTTTTTCTTGTCTCGTTATAATCCTCGGGCAGATACGTAATCGAAACGTCGGAGGGAGTATAGTTGTTATCTTCTGTATTTTCGGATGTTAACTCTGCATATTTCTCAAAGAAATCTATGAAAAATCCGCCTATCTTATTTCTCGCAGCATAAACAACTACAGTCAGTAAAGAAATAATCAAAGTTGCGGCTACTAGAACGGCTATCGCTTTCCTAAATGGTAGTACCTTCTTTTTTTCTGTTGCAATCTTTTCTGCAATTTCTCTGCAGCTTGAGTAAAGTGATTCCGGCGGCTTAGGACCGGATTCTATAGCGCGTTCAATTTGTGCATTTTCTTCAGCGGCGAAAGCGTATAGAGCCTCCTTAATCAATGTCATATTGTTATCCGTTGTCATACCTTTACCTCGTTATTTATCATCTTTCTTAATAAAGCAAGTCCTCGACTGCACCTTGTTCTAACGGCTTCAATCTTTACGCCAAGAGCCGATGAGATATCCTCGTAACTCATACCGTAGAGGTACTTCATTATTAATACTTCGCGATAGCTCTCTGATAATGATCTTACGTATCCTATAAGCTTACGAACCTCTTCTTTGTAGATCAGCTCGCTTGCGGGTGTGTGATTGTCTGCCACCATATTTACGTCGAGGAACTGATTTATTTGTTCGATCTTTTTGCTTTTATTCCATAACTTGAGGGCGGCGTTTTTGGTTATTTTAAAGACGTAGGATTTCTCCCTGACCTCGTCCTCGTCAGGTATTTTGTATATATTTTTTGCTATCGAGAGCAGAGCATCGTTAAGAGCGGTTTTAGCATCATTACTGTCTCGCAGGATAGAGTAGGCTAAATCAACCATTTGCCGTTCATATTTATCGTATATATGTAGAAACTTGTTTTTTTCTTCCGTTGTGTCAAGCATATTCAGATAAAGTGATAACATCGGATGTCCTCCTTATTTACGCGTATATTATACATCACACGAAAAATAAAAACAATAGATTTGTTACATATTAAATTTTATTAAATTTTCAAAAATGATGTAACGTTTTCGACACTTTTCGGATTATAAAATATATATAATATATGCGAAAGGAGGTGAAAATATGAAGAAAATTTCTTTTGTCCTTGTGCTTTGTCTTCTTCTGGGCTTTGGAATGAATGTTGTCGCTTCGGCGGAAGAATATGCGGTTGAACCTCGCCTCAATAATGCGAGTAATATTGATTGTTCTTTTATTATACAGAATGATTTGGCCATTGCCTCTATATACGTTACTGGGCATACCAATGTAACTTCCAAGATAACAGTGAAAGTAACGTTGGAGAAAAAAGGGTTATTTGGCCTTTGGTGGAGTGACGTAGATGAGTGGACTGCTTCTTCTACTAATGCTACGGATAATTTTGAATTCACAAAGGATGTTGGCAGCGGTACATACCGTTGCACCTTTGAGGTTACCGTAGAAGGTAGCGGCGGAAGTGCTGACGTCTATACCAAGGAATTAACAGCAACAAATTAAGAAAAACCGCGAAAGCACCTTCTTTTGAGGGTGCTTTTGTTAATACTTTGTGAACATTACAATTATTATGTAACGAATTTGATCGAAAAAGGATTTATATATATGAACAGACATTTTAGAGGAGGTATACGCCAATGCAGAAGTAAGACTGAATTCAACTTTTGAATTGTCATTAAACACATTTTTATTCTTTTGATATTTGATTGAAAAACAAGGAGGCTTTATGAAAAGAACTGTTAAAAAGATAATATCCATTATCATTGTTTTCTCTATTTTGGTTTCAACTGTGTTTGTGCTGACATCTTCTGCTGATGAAGAAACGTATAGCTCCAGCGCGGATAAATACTTTTCTGAGTTGAAGAGAAATATACCCAACAACGTTGTTGGCAGCTGTGGCTACGTTGCCATGAGCATGCTTCTCGCTTATTACGACACCTATTGGAATGATAGTTTTGTTGATGCTCAATATGATTGGAGTGTAGCGTACACAGACTCTGCGTTAATTAATGGATATTCCACAATTAGAACGGAGAATAATCTCTTTTCATCACAGTATAGCCAATATGTGGCTTCAGGTGGGACATTAAGCCGCGAAGAGTATTATATAAATTTTGTTAATATGTATCAAAATGCGGGCTATTTGCACCTGGACCTTATAGGAATTGGAATCGACGAGGGATATTATGATGGCTTGATTCAAAATGATGAATACGCCGCGAGTCTATATGAAACAGGACTTTTACTCGATATCTACTTTGACGATATCTTTGGTAACTACACTTATTTTGATCCGTACGGTTTTTATAATCCTGCCGATGCTCAATTACCGCTAAAAATCAATTATTTAAGCACAAACGATGGACATTCATCCGATTATGTAATTAGCAAAATGGCGGAGTTGGTGGATAGTGGTATTCCTGTTATGTATAGAGGTGCAAGATATGCTGACGGATATACCGGTAATGAACTATTTCCGAAGAAAACGGGTCACAGGATGATAGCTTATGACGTAAAAAAGGAAAACGGAGAGGTTGTTGATTTTGTTATGCACACAGGCTGGAGAGATACAACGGGTGAATATGCATATTGTCAAAATCTATCTGATATGCCTTATAACATGAATATAGGGATACTTTGGTTTGAGATCAACGAGGCTATGATCCCACACGGTTGCTCAAATAACTATGTATTATCAGATGGGGGAGTGGCGTGTGCATGTGAATTTTACGGTGATTTGCATCCTAAGCACGTGCATAATAGTAGCGGTACCTTAATATCTTCAAATGCAACCAGCCATACGTATGAATGTGTATGGGGAGACTTAATAACGGAGACTCATAACCATGCTTCCAACAGTATTATATCCAACTCATTACATAAGTCTATCTGCAGTTGTGGGTATGAATATACGGAAATGCACTTATTCAAGCAAATGTCTCCGCGATATTCCAGTTGTATATATTGCGGATATACCCGTGATGCATGGGCGCCCGGACACAGCATAATTATGGGTACTGAGGATGAAGAAGAGAGAGAATAAGCGTTGTTCAGAGATGCTTTGGAAACATTGCTGTTTATGGCAGAACTTACAACTATTGACAATTATCAAAAAATGATATATACTATAATCGTAAAGGAGGTAAGAAAGATGAAAACAACAGCTAAAATTTTGCTTTTGGTTATTGTATTGACGATGTGTTTTTCGCTGTTCGGTTGCGGAGATATTGGTAAATCGTGGTCGAAAGGAAACACGGCGTTTCAGGTAACTATTGACGGTGTTTCGGGCTCCGACACGCTTGATTTTGAAATTGCGACTGAGACTAAAATCACCGTAAAACTATATGGCGAGGATATTACCGACGAAACCTACAAGGATATTAAGATCGATTGCAATCACGAAAACACGGTTGTATCGTATGCATATAGCAGAAAGAGTCAGAAAGAGATTGTTTTTTTAATTTATCTCTATGAGTTAGGTGACGGAAATGAACTGAGCTTTGTATACAAGGGAAAGACCGTCAAGGTTAATTATAACGTTGTTGATTACAATTTTGAGGGACACGGATACGTAGTTCCGAATTCTCTTGACGATCTTAATAAGTATCCCGAGTTTAAAGAAATGTTGCTTTCCATAAAGCGCTACGAATTCAAGGAGCCGTACGTTGGAATGGATGAGAGCAACTTTACAACGCTTGATAATGATTACGTAGGCAAGATAAAGTATTGGAGCTACGACGCTGCGGAGGACGAAAGCAATCCGGGCTACATCGCTACGGATTACCTGCAATACTTAAAGGACTCTGTATACTATCCTTCAAAATTTGATACGGTGAAGGAGAACCCTGTTTCGAGCATTGACGTTTCTATGAGCTTGCCTATGTCTGCTAAGATAAGCGCGGGTGCCGGAAGAGATACTATGAATAGCTTCGGTATAAACTATAGCGTGATCGATCCGGATTGTACAAATCCCGAAAGTCCATTACGCTCAATGACGTTCTACGCATCAGATAAAGCAAACGGTAGACTGTATTTAGACAAAGAAACGGGAAAAACCTATCCTTCTTTGGTTTCGATTTTCCTTGAAAAATATCCCGAAAGATTCTTCGTCTATAAGCTTGGAGATATTAACGTTTATATTCTTATGGAAGAGGACGGTGTTAGCGCCTATTTCGAGGATGAAACGTATTACTACTCGGTGTCGGCTGTCTACTCCGACGATTAATAAAATAAAAAAGTGCTCATTCGTTTTAAACAGTGCTCTAAAAGACAGAAAAAAGCCGATACGGAAATAGATCCGTATCGGCTTTTTTCGCGCCTGCACCTTTGGCGGTGAGAAAGCGCGCATTATCTGATAGCTTTTAGTGATATGCTGTCTATGACAGCATGATATTTTTGCTACGCAAAAGTGATATTTCCCTGTCGGGAAGTTATATTGTTCGGCTTTGCCTCACAGTTGTATTCTATTCGCCTCTAACTTCAAACTCGCGAAGTGAATAGAACTGCGGAGCAATATAACTGCTTTAGCAATAGAGCCCGCCGAGAGGCGAATAGAGTTGGCGTTGCGTTTCTAGAGAACACAACGCCATAATGAGCACTTTTGTTTGCTTTTCAGCCTGTTATTTGTGTAATTTGCTTCTTTGCATGAACTGTATTTGGTGAAGTTCGCGCGGAGTGCGAGTGAAGTTCGGGCGAAGCCCGAGTGAAGTTAAGCTTGTCCTTGACAAGCTTAGTTAATGGGCGTTGGCCCCATTACTTAACTGTCGTAGTATTTCTGAGCATTACGTCGTGGTAGCCGCCCTCGACGATACTTGTGGAGCTGACTACGGTGAGCTTTGCCTTTTCCTGAAGCTCGGGAATAGTGATGGCGCCGCAGTTGCACATAGTGGACTTAACCTTATAGAGTGAGCGCTCTACGTTATCGTGGAGAGGTCCTGCGTAGGTTACGTAGGAGTCAACGCCCTCCTCAAAGTTGAGGCTTGCCTTGCCGCCGAGGTCGTATCTCTGCCAGTTTCTCGCGCGGTTGGAGCCCTCGCCCCAGTACTCCTTAACGTACTGACCGTTGATCATGGTCTTGGGTGTGGGGGACTCGTCAAATCTTGCGAAGTATCTGCCGAGCATAAGGAAGTCTGCGCCCATAGCGAGAGCGAGAGTCATATGGTAGTCGTGTACGATACCGCCGTCGGAGCAGATAGGAACGTAGATACCGGTCTCGCGGAAGTACTCGTCACGAGCCTCGGCAACCTCGATAACCGCGCTTGCCTGTCCTCTGCCGATACCCTTGGTCTCACGGGTGATACAGATAGAGCCGCCGCCGATACCAACCTTGATGAAGTCTGCGCCTGCCTCTGCGAGGAATCTGAAGCCCTCACGGTCAACAACGTTACCTGCGCCGATCTTTACCTTGTCGCCGTACTTCTCACGTACGAAGTCGATGGTTCTCTTCTGCCAGATGGTGTAGCCCTCGGAGGAGTCGATACAGAGCACGTCCGCACCTGCCTTAACGAGAGCGGGAATTCTCTTTTCATAGTCACGGGTGTTTACACCTGCGCCTACAACGTAGCTCTTGTTCTTATCGAGGAGCTCGTCGGGATTGCTCTTGTGCTGGGAGTAGTCCTTACGGAATACGAAGTACTTGAGGTTGCCCTTCTTATCAACGATGGGAAGGGAATTGAGCTTGTGATCCCAGATGATGTCGTTAGCCTTCTTAAGAGTAGTGGAGGCGGGAGCTGTGATAAGCTTCTCAAGGGGAGTCATAAAGGAGGAAACAAGCTCGTCACCGTTCATACGGCTTACACGGTAGTCACGGCCGGTTACGATACCGACAAGCTTACCTGTCGCGGTGCCGTCCTCTGTGACAGCCATGGTGCTATGACCCTTTTCCTCAAAGAGTGCGAGCACGTCACGGAGTGTATCGGTGGGCTTGAGGTTGGAGTCACTTACTACAAAGCCTGCCTTGTAGCCCTTAACTCTTGCTACCATTGCCGCTTCGTCCTCGATGGTCTGGTTGCCGTAGATGAACGAGATGCCGCCTTCCTTGGCGAGTGCGATAGCCATCGTGTCGTTGGAAACCGACTGCATAATTGCGGAGGTGAGAGGAATATTGAGCGTTATGGGACATTCCTCCTCACCCTTGCGATACTTTACGAGGGGAGTCTTAAGAGAAACGTTACCGGGGATACATCTCTCGTCGGTGTAGCCGGGTACGAGAAGATACTCCGAGAAGGTGCGCGAGGGTTCGTTAAAGTAAGTAGCCATGCTTTTCTCCTTTTATGATACATTTTTTATAATTTTGATTATTATAACTCAAAGGAAGTGATTTGTCAATATGGTTTTTACACCATTTTTAAGATTATGTTGCCTGCGGGCGCGGTGAAGGTGAGAATACCTTCGTTATCCTTGACGGAAGCCTTGGTTACCGTCCTTCCGTTCGCTTCTACGGTCCACTCTCCGCCGCTTACACCCATGACGTAGTAGTGAAGTGCGCCTTCTTCCTCGGTGGTGAAGGAAAGACTGCCCGTGAGCGTCTCTGACTCCTTAGGGAAGAGGAGCGCTTTTCCGAGAATAGATGCTCCGAGGAGTTTTTCCGAGCGTATCTCCTTTGCCTCAATGAGCGGGGAGTCATTCTCTGCGTCGGTCACGTACATAAGGGTGAGAATACGGTCGGTTTCCGCTTCGGCAGCGGGGCAGAGGTCGATGCGGTAGTCGGGATCTGAGGTATCGTAGCTGTCGGGCCTGTATACCTTGCCGCCGATAGTGTATTCTTCACCGTTGTCATCACCGAAAACGGTTACGGTCATATCGGTAAGGAGTGCCTTGACGACAAGCCTGCCGCTATTTGCATCTTTAGTATTGGTAATGACGATAAAGCCGTCATCAGTTAACACGGGTGCGGTCTTACTGTGCAAAAGCACCGTCTTTTTGAAGCTCTTGTCCTTTGCGGTGATGCGGTCAAAGGTAGCAAACACCATGGGGATATTTTCGTCCTCGGTCATAACCGATATCATGTGGCGAGTTACCTCGTCGACGCTTTCCTTGTCGTATGCCTTTGTCATATCACCCGCGAGGTAGACGTATCCTAGGCGTTCATTCTTTACCTCATACGCCTTGCCTATGACCTTAAGCTGGTCCATAGCGGCGCACGTCTTTGCCGACTCGAGAGTGTAGGGACAGACGATTCTTGTGATGTCTTGCACCAAGGACTGACCGCCCGAGTAGGGGTGCTCGTTTATCTCGCCCTTATTCCACGTGCCCCTTTCGGCGAGGGCGGGATTGTAGATTAGAATGGAGTTTGAGGATATGGTTTGTCTTGTGTATGCCGAGTGATGTCCTATGCCGTGTGAAGTATAATAGCCCGAATCCGAGGCTAACATACCCTTATAGTAGATCTGGAAGGAGCCTGCCTCGGCGTGGGAATGGCTCGCGGAATAGAACTCAGGCATCGTCATATAGACGGCGACGGCATCCTTGTCATTCCACGCGCTTCTTGCGAATGCGGTGGTGCATGGATACTTTGCCATTCTGACAAGATCTCTGCCCGCGAAGGGGTCGGTGGGCTCAAGATCGGGATCGTTGTGTATAAGGTATCTGACAGCAGATATCCAGGTGTTGTTCATCAGGCTGTCAAAGTCGGTTTTGTCGTTATAACACTTAAAGGAGAAGCCCTTCAGCGCCGCGTCACCAAACATACAGGACGCGAAGAATGACGAGGAGAAGTAATCCTCAAAGGTCGTTGCCGCAACGTCACCGAGCTCAAAGACGTGTATTCTGTCATACGTGAGGCCGGGGAGAGTGAAGTCCATAAAGGCGCTTGCAACCTCGTGTAGATTCCCGGAGTCAAACATCTCGCACTTGCCCTCGCTCATCGCGAGCATAAGGTTTTGCGCGTCGAGCAGGTTGCAGTATCTGAAGGGGGCGTAGTATGCGCCCTCCCAGTGCTTGCCCGTCGCGAGCATGAAGTTCTGCGCGGGTACAATGTCGCTATAAAGACGGCCTGCCACGTATTCGTATATCTCGGGATATTCGTCATAGGTCGCTATCGCAAAGGAGAGATAGCTTCTGAGGATCTGGCACTCTACCGTGTGATGCGCGATTGCGCCGACCTTGGACGGAGGACAACCGACCTCCATACGCTTAGCAAGAAGGTTGATGCAGCCTCGCACTATCTGATCCTTGTCCGTGTCGGAGAGCAGATCATAGCACCAGTCGTACACGCACGCCGCGATATACATCGTCAGTCCGTAAGCGCGGTAGGGATCGATCTCTATGTGCTCTGCGGTGAGAATTGCGTTTCTTATATTGTATATGGCTTGGTAGCCGTAGAGCTTCTCGCCCGTGAGAAGATAGCGGAAGGCCTTTGCCTCGATTCTTGTGAGGAGCTCAAAGGTGCTGCCTGCGTATTCGCCGGTCATTAGACACTCGGTGTAGGAGAGGTATGACTCGTATGCGGACTTATTCTGCGGCTTTGTAATGCTCGGCTTGATTCTCTCAAGGTCACCCGCATTTACTATAACTCTCGGGTGCATACCCGCTGTCGGATATACGGGCGGGTGAGGGAAGGGCGAGGTGAAAATATCGCCTATCGGCTCGCCAAAGACAGAGTCGTCAAATGAGGCTATCAAATCCTTCAGAGAATCGATATCCCCATAGGCGTGTAAAGTTTTTTCGTAGTTTTGCATAGCTCTTGCTCTTTTTAAGATGGTTCGCTTTTCGGAATGATATTAGTCGTAATCAAACCTCGAAGTGCTTAGTTTAAAGTTATGAGTTCACAAAGCGAACGTTATGATTTCACTGCGTGAAAGTTATGAGAGTGCTATGCACTCGTTATGAAATGATTGCCTATCTAACTTTATGCGAGCCGTAGCGAGCATTTAAACTTACGCGAAGCGTATCATAACTTGCCGTCAGGCAATCATAGTTGACTTTCGCGGCGCGAAAGTCACTCCCATTCGATTGTTCCCGTAGGCTTAGGTGTAAGATCGTAGAGAACTCTATTGATTCCCTCAACCTCATTGGTGATTCTTGCGGTGATCTTATGAAGCACTGCGTAGGGAATCTCCTCGATGGTTGCGCTCATTGCGTCGGTGGTATTGACAGCGCGGATAATTGCGGGCCAACCCTCGTAGCGGCTCTCGTCCTTAACGCCAACGCTCTTGATGTCGGGAATAGCGATGAAGTACTGCCATACCTTCTCGGCGAGACCGCACTTGTCAAACTCATCGCGGAGGATAGCGTCTGCCTCTCTGAGTGCCTCGAGTCTGTCGCGGGTGATCGCGCCGAGGCATCTTACACCGAGGCCGGGGCCGGGGAAGGGCTGACGGTAGACCATACCGTGGGGAAGGCCGAGAGCCTCACCAACGACTCTTACCTCGTCCTTGAAGAGAAGCTTCAGGGGCTCAACAAGCTCAAACTGAAGGTCTTCGGGGAGTCCGCCTACGTTGTGGTGCGACTTGACCGCCTTCTTGCCCTCTGCCTGCTTGATGCTCTCGAGAATGTCGGGATAGATAGTGCCCTGAGCAAGGAATTCGATGCCCTCGAGCTTGGACGCTTCCTCAGCGAAAACGTTGATAAACTCAGCGCCGATGATCTTTCTCTTCTTCTCGGGCTCGCTGACACCTGCAAGGAGATTTAAGAAACGCTCGCTTGCGTCAACGTAAACGAGATTGGCATTAAGGCCCTTCTCGAATATTTCGATTACCTGCTCGCTCTCGCCCTTACGCATAAGGCCGTGGTTAACGTGCACGGAAACAAGCTGCTTACCGATTGCCTTGATGAGGAGGGCGGCAACAACAGAGCTGTCAACTCCGCCCGAGAGGGCAAGGAGCACCTTCTTGTCGCCTACCTGCTCGCGCACACGTCTTACCTGCTCATCGATAAAAGCATCTGCAAGCTCCTTGGTTGTAATACGAGTCATATTTTCAGGTCTGATATTGGAATTCATATTATTACCTCAAAATTAGTAGATTTGTAAACTTAAATTAGAATAAACCGGAGATTTTTCCGTTTTCGTCAACGTCGATCCTCTCAGCTGCGGGAACCTTAGGCAGTCCGGGCATTGTCATGATGTTACCGGTGAGCGCTACGATAAAGCCGGCACCCGCCGATACCTTTATTTTTCTTACCGTTACTGTGAAGCCCGAGGGAGCGCCAAGCTTTGTGGCGTCGTCGGAGAAGCTGTACTGAGTCTTTGCTATACATACGGGAAGATCTCCGTAGCCAAGAGAGGTGAGTCTGTCGATCTCAGCCTTAGCCTCATCGGTGAATACAACGCCGTCTCCGCCGTAAACCTTCTTGACGATAGCATCGATCTTTTCTTCGATAGTGGTGCCGAGCTTATAGCTGAAGGTGAAGTCGTTCTTCTCTTCGCAGAGTCTTACGACCTCTTCGGCGAGCTCTACGCCGCCCTTGCCGCCGTCTGCCCATACGGTAGAGAGACGGACGTTAACACCGAGCTCGCGGCACTTCTCGATAACGAGATCGATCTCCGCATCGGTGTCGGTGGGGAAGCGGTTGACTGCAACCACGCAGGGGAGCTTATATACGTTCTTGACGTTGGATACGTGACGGAGGAGGTTTGGAAGACCTATCTCGAGAGCCTCGAGATTCTCCGTGCCTAGCTCGGTCTTGGGTACACCGCCGTGGAGCTTGAGAGCTCTTACGGTAGCGACAACTACGACAGCATCGGGCTTGAGACCTGCCATACGGCACTTGATGTCGAGAAATTTTTCAGCACCGAGGTCTGCGCCAAAGCCTGCCTCGGTCACCGCGTAATCCGCGAGCTTCATTGCCATCCTAGTTGCTATAACAGAGTTACAGCCGTGAGCTATATTTGCGAAGGGGCCGCCGTGTACGAATGCGGGTGTGCCTTCAAGAGTCTGTACGAGGTTAGGCTTGAGAGCGTCCTTGAGAAGGGCGGTCATCGCACCTACTGCGCCGAGCTGACCTGCGGTTACGGGCTTGTCATCGTGGGTGTATGCCACAACGATTCTCGAGAGCCTTTCCTTAAGGTCGGTGATCGAGCTTGCAAGACAGAATACCGCCATGATCTCGGACGCTACGGTGATATCGTAGCCGTCGTCACGGGGCGTGCCGTTTTTCTCACCGCCAAGACCTATCTTGATAAAGCGGAGCTGACGGTCGTTCATATCAACGCATCTCTTCCATGTCACCTTAGTGATATCGATGCCGAGCGCGTTGCCCTGATGGATATGGTTGTCGAGCATAGCGGCAAGAAGATTGTTTGCCGCACCGATAGCGTGGAAGTCACCGGTGAAGTGGAGGTTGATGTCCTCCATAGGGACTACCTGAGCGTAGCCGCCGCCCGCGGCGCCGCCCTTGATGCCGAATACCGGACCGAGCGAGGGCTCGCGGAGCGCTACCGCGCATCTCTTGCCGATTCTCGTAAGACCGTCAGCAAGGCCTATCGTGGTGGTGGTCTTGCCTTCACCCGCCGCGGTGGGAGTGATCGCGGTAACGAGGATAAGCTTGCCGTTCTTTCTGCCCGAGTCCTTCAAAAGACTGTAATCGATCTTAGCCTTGTACTTACCGTATTGCTCGATGTAGTCGTCCGAAATATCGAGCTTTTTCGCTATCTCGGTTATATGCTTCATTTCGCACTGCTGTGCGATTTCTATGTCGGATAAATACGCCATAATTTCTCCTTTAGAGAGGGGGCGTGTAAGGTTTTTACGCCCCTTATCAGCTTTATTTTTATTTATTGAAGTACTTAACTGCGGATTCGAAGAGCTTCATCTCGTACTCGCCGATGACGTTCTTGTAGAGATCCTTGCCAACTCTTTCGCTGTGTCCCATCTTGCCGAGGACTCGTCCGTCGGGGGAGGTGATGCCCTCTATCGCGAATACCGAGCCGTTGGGGTTGAAGGCTGTATCCATCGAGGGATTGCCCGAAAGATCCACGTACTGAGTCGCGATCTGTCCGTTTTCTGCGAGCTTAAGAGCCAGAGCTTCATCACAAAGGAATCTGCCCTCGCCGTGGGAGATCGGAACCGTGTAGATCTCGCCAAGGTCTGTGCCCGCGAGCCAAGGGGACTTATTGGTGCATACTCTTGTTCTTACCAGCTTCGACTGGTGACGTCCGATTATATTATGCGCAAGGGTGGGGCAGGATGCATCGGTGTCGATGATCTTTCCGTAGGGAACAAGGCCGAGCTTGATAAGAGCCTGGAAGCCGTTACAGATACCGAGCATAAGTCCGTCGCGCTCGTCAAGGAGCTTTTCTACCTCTGCCTTTATCTTCGGGTTTCTGAAGAAGGCGGTGATAAACTTTGCGGAGCCGTCGGGCTCGTCGCCGCCGGAGAAGCCGCCGGGAATGAAGATTATGTTCGACTCGGCAATCCTCTTTGCTACGATGTCAACGCTTCTTGCGACGTCCTCGGATGTGAGGTTTCTGATTACTACGATCTCTGCCTCAGCGCCTGCACGCTCAAATGCGCGTGCGGAATCATACTCACAGTTGGTGCCGGGGAATACGGGGATAAGCACCTTAGGTCTTGCTACCTTGACCTTGGGTGTGACAACGTCGTTAGTATTGTATGCGAAGGTGGGAATGTCTCCCTCCTTTGCCTTTGCTACGGTGGGATATACGCCTTCGAGGGTAGCGTCGTTAAGTGCGGCGAGCTCCTCTATGGTAGCGGATTCGTTATCAAGCGCGATAACCTTTTCCTCGGTGGTCTCACCTATCTTCAACGCGTACTCGCAGTTGATCTCACAGTCGAGCTCGGCTACGATAAAGTCGAACATCATCGTGTTATACCAGCTGTCCTTAACCGCGCCGGGGATAGCCTTGAAGCCTATCTCGTTACCGAAGGACATCTTCATTACAGCCTCGGCAAGGCCGTTTTCAACAGCCCAAGCCGCCTTTACGTTGCCGCTTTCACAATATTTATGGAAGCTTTCCCAAGCCGCCTTAGTGCTCTCGGCACCGTAGGTTTTGGGCGCAAACAGATACACGGGGTGGCAGGGAGCCTTAAATTCGGGGGAGATCACCTTGTCCGCCTTGATGGGGGCGATAGCGAAGGAGATGAGTGTGGGAGGCACGTCCTTGTCAAGGAAGGTACCTGACATAGAGTCCTTACCGCCTATTGCGGCAGTCGAGAGCTCGAGCTGAGCGTCCATAGCACCGAGGAGCGCCGCGAAGGGCTTGCCCCAACGGGAGGGGTCGCTCTTCAGCTTCTCGAAGAACTCCTGAAGGGTGAGGTAGGCGTCCTTGTAGTTTGCGCCTGCCGCTACGATCTTTGCGATAGAATTATATACTGCCGCGTGAGCACCCGAATAGGTGTCAACGCTCATAACGTCGGGATCAAAGCCCCACGCCATAACGCTCGCGGTGCTTGTAGTCTGGCCGGGGAGGGTAGGGATAAGAGCCGCCATTGCCTGCGCGGGAGTTCTCTGTGTCTTACCGCCGAAGGGCATAAGCACCGAGCCCGCTCCGATAGAGCCGTCAAATCTTTCGACAAGTCCCTTGCGGCTCGCGGTCTTAAGATCGGACGCCATTTCCTTGAGGTCCTTATAAAGAGCCTTTGAGAATGCCGCGAGATCCTTCTTTGATACCGTGATCTCGGTGTGCTTGCTCGCACCGTTGGTGTTGAGGAATTCTCTTGAAAGGTTAGCAATAGTTTGTCCCTTCCAATTCATTACCATTCTCGCTTCCTCGGTAACCGTGGCAACCTCGTATGCCTCGAGGTTTTCGTCCTCTGCGAAGGCGATGAACTTATCTTTATCCTTAGCTTCAACGACAACCGCCATTCTCTCCTGAGATTCGGAGATTGCAAGCTCTGTGCCGTCAAGACCGTCATACTTCTTACGAACTGCGTCGAGGTTTATGGAAAGACCGTCGGCAAGCTCGCCGATAGCGACCGAAACACCGCCCGCGCCGAAGTCGTTACAGCGCTTGATAAGGCGTGTTACCTCGGGGTTGCGGAAAAGACGCTGAATCTTTCTTTCCTCGGGAGCGTTACCCTTTTGCACCTCGGATGCCATCGTGGTGAGGGATTTCATATTATGGGTTTTGGATGAGCCGGTTGCGCCGCCGATACCGTCACGGCCGGTTCTTCCGCCGAGAAGAATTACCACGTCCCCCGCCTCGGGACGCTCTCTGCGGACGTTGTAGGCAGGCGCCGCAGCTACTACCGCGCCGCATTCAAGACGCTTTGCAACGTAGCCGTCGTGGTAGATCTCAGCAACGTGTCCGGTCGCAAGACCTATCTGGTTACCGTAGGAGGAATATCCAGCCGCCGCGGTCTGGCAGATCTTTCTCTGGGGAAGCTTTCCCGCGAGAGTCTCCTTAAGGGGACGTCTTGGGTCTGCCGCACCGGTAACACGCATCGCCTGATGAACGTAAGCGCGTCCGGAGAGCGGGTCACGGATGCATCCGCCAATACAGGTTGCCGCGCCGCCGAAGGGCTCGATCTCGGTGGGGTGATTGTGCGTCTCGTTCTTGAACATAAGGAGGAAGTCTTCTTCCTTGCCGTTGACGTCTGCACTGACGTGAATGGAGCAGGCGTTGATCTCCTCGCTCTCGTCAAGCTCGGGGAGCTCGCCTCTCTTCTTGAGCACCTTAACGGCAATAGTCGCAATGTCCATAAGAGTCTTTGGGCGGGCTGCCGCCTTCTCTTCTCCGTAGACCTCGACTCTTGACTGAAGGTATCTCTCGTAGGCATCGGCAACTGCCTTATCCTCTATTTTTACGTTGTCGATATGTGTCGAGAAGGTGGTATGACGGCAATGGTCAGACCAGTAGGTATCGACAACTCTGATTTCTGTGATGGTGGGATCTCTCTCTTCTTCATCTCTGAAATACTTCTGAAGGAATTTGAGATCATCTATATCCATAGCGAGGCCGAGCTTATCAAGAAGCGCGCTCATTCCATCGTCGTCAAGGCCGGTGAAGCCCTCGACGGTCGCTACGGTTTCGGGGATAGCATACTCGATAGCCAGAGTCTCGGGCTTCTCAAGCGATGCCTCGCGGCTTTCCACCGCGTTGATAACGTATTTCTTTATCTCATTTACGTCCTCGTCGGTGATATTTCCGTAAAGGACGTATACCTTCGCGGTGCGTATTGTGGGACGCTCACCGCAGGAAATTATCTGTATGCACTGCGCCGCGGAATCCGCTCTCTGGTCATACTGACCGGGCAGATACTCGACCGCAAAGACACGGCCGCCGCGTGCGTCAAGCTCATCGGTAACAATATCGAGCTGAGGCTCGGAGAAAACTGTGCCGACGGTCTTTCTGAAAAGCTCACCGTCGATGTTTTCAACGTCGTAGCGGTTGAGAACACGAACGTCCTCAAGCCCCTTAATTCCTACGAGCTGGTGAAGCTCACCGTAAAGTGCGTGCGCCTCGTGGGCAAGCTCTGTTTTCTTTTGTACGTATATTCTGTAAACCATAGTTTACTCTCCTTTAGCTAAAAGAGCTCTCGCTCCTATATCGTGGCGATAGAACGCGTTATCAAAATGTATTTTTTCAACGAGTGAGTAGGATTCCTTGATTGCATCCCCAAGGCGCTCTCGGGTAGTGGTCACGCCGAGGACTCGTCCGCCCGAGGTGACAAGCTTACCGTCCTTAAAAGCTGCTCCCGCAACGTATACGTTATCCTTGATCTCGTCGGGGATAGTTATTTCAAAGCCCTTGTCGTATTTCTCGGGGTAGCCCTTTGATGCCATAATGACACAGCACGCGGAGTCGGTCGAAAATTCAACCTCGCACTCGGAGAGTCTCTCCTCGGTTACCGCCTGCATAACGGTGAGAAGGTCGGTCTTAAGAAGGGGAAGCACTACTTGAGTCTCGGGATCACCGAAGCGGCAGTTATACTCGATAACCTTCGGGCCATTCTTTGTTATCATAAGTCCGAAGTAGAGACAGCCCTTGAAGGTCCTGCCCTCGGCCTTCATTGCGTTTATGGTTGGTATGAAGATTTCCTTCATACAGATTTCTTTAATTTCGTCGGTGTAGTAGGGGTTGGGAGCGATCGTTCCCATACCGCCCGTGTTGAGTCCCTCGTCACCGTCGTGCGCTCTCTTGTGATCCATAGAGGAGATCATAGGCACTACGCACTTGCCGTCGGTGAATGCGAGGACGGAAACCTCGGGACCCTCGAGGAACTCCTCGATGATAACGCGCTTGCCGCTCTCGCCAAACATTCCGCCCGACATCATGGACTTTACTGCGTCGGTTGCCTCGTCCTTGTCCTTTGCGATGATAACGCCCTTGCCGAGTGCGAGTCCGTCCGCCTTGATTACGGTGGGGAAGGATACGGTGCCGAGATAGCTAAGAGCCTTTTCCTCGTCAGAGAAGGTCTCATACGCCGCGGTGGGAATACCGTACTTTTTCATAAGCTCCTTTGAGAACGCCTTGCTTCCCTCGATTATCGCGGCCGCCTTATTGGGGCCGAAGCAGGGAATACCCACATCCTCGAGCGCGTCGACAGCTCCGAGTACGAGAGGATCGTCAGGAGCGACTATTGCGTAGTCGATGCTGTTTCTTACAGCAAAATCCACTATGCCCTCAATATCCTTTGCGCCTATATCAACACAGATAGCGTCACTCGCAATACCGCCGTTGCCGGGCAGAGCGTAGATGACATCTACGTCCTTGTTATTCTTTACCGATTTAATTATAGCGTGCTCGCGTCCGCCGCCTCCAACAACCAAAACCTTCATTTGCTGCTCCTTATGAATTAATGATGGAAGAGTCTCATTCCGGTGAAGGACATTACCATACCGTACTTATCCGCCGCCTCGATAACGAGATTGTCGCGGATAGATCCGCCGGGCTCCGCGATGTAGGACACGCCGCTCTTTGCCGCACGGTCTATATTGTCCGCGAAGGGGAAGAACGCGTCAGAGCCTACGGTGACTCCCTTGATGGTTGCAAGATATGCGTCCTTTTCCTCTCTTGTGAAGGGCTCGGGTCTTTCGGAGAAGTAGTTCTGCCATACGTCGTCACCGAGCACGGTGTCCGAATCTCTGTCGGAGAGATAGAGGTCGATTATATTGTTCTTGTCGGGTCTGCCTATGCCGTCGGCAAACTTGAGGGAGAGGACTCTCTCGCTCTGGCGGAGGTGCCAGAGGTCTGCCTTGTCGCCTGCAAGACGGGTACAATGGATTCTCGACTGCTGACCTGCGCCAACGCCGATAGCCTGACCGTCCTTGGCAAAGCATACCGAGTTTGACTGAGTGTACTTAAGCGTTATGAGGGCGATGATCATATCGATCTTTGCCTCGTCGGGGAGATCCTTGTTAGCGGTTACAACGTTGGAGAGAAGCTCGCGGTCGATCTTGAAGTTGTTTCTGCCCTGCTCGAAGGTGATGCCGAATACCTGCTTTCTCTCAACCTCTGCGGGTACGAAGTCGGGATCGATCTTTACGATGTTGTAAGCGCCCTTTCTCTTAGCCTTGAGAAGCTCGAGAGCCTCGGGAGAGTAGGAGGGAGCGATTATTCCGTCGGATACCTCGCGGCTGATGATCTTAGCGGTGGTGAGGTCGCACTCGTCGGAAAGAGCGATCCAGTCGCCGAAGGAGGACATTCTGTCAGTGCCTCTCGCTCTTGCGTAAGCGCAGGCGAGGGGTGAGTCGTCAAGGCCCTCGATGTCGTCTACGAAGCACGCCTTCTTAAGCGCGTCCGAGAGAGGCTTACCGATAGCCGCCGCAGTGGGAGATACGTGCTTGAAGCTTGCCGCAGCGGGCATGCCGATCGCTTCCTTTATTTCCTTAACAAGCTGCCAGGAGTTGAAGGCGTCGAGGAAGTTGATGTATCCGGGTCTGCCCGAAAGGATTTCGATAGGGAGCTCGGAGCCGTCGTGCATATAGATCTTAGAGGGCTTCTGATTGGGGTTACAGCCGTACTTGAGTTCGAATTCTTTCATTGTCGATGTTCCTTTCAGGAGTTTTTGTTGATAAGTCTTTCGGTGATCTCGCCGTTTGCGAGGTTGGTGTATCTGACGTAAAGGGAAATCTTGTTATCCTCGTTGAGATTTTCCCAAAGGTTGCTTGTGAAGGCGTCGATGTCGTTGGGAATGATGACGCGCTCGGGCTCACCCTGGAAGGTGGGGATAGGATTACCGTCGGTCACGTAGGTGTGGATAAAGTGGCCGAGACCGGAGAGGGAGGGATAGGAAAAGGTGTAGCGGTTACAAGCCGTGCCGAGGGAGTCGGCAGACTTGAGTATGCTCATCTCGTAGGTGAAGTCGCCCTCGCCGAAGGTGATGTATCCGCTGATACGGGGAGTGAGGTTGGGAGCGTCGGGCTCAAACTCGCGGCTCTTTAAGGAGTCGGAGAAGGAGAGACCCTTGTTAAGTCCCTCCCATACGGTATCCGTCTGGTCGCCGTTGGTTACGATAAGTCCGCCTGCGGTCTCTCTTACCGCCGCGTAAATGATGAGGGAGGGATCCTCGACCTTGCTTGCGTCATAGGGCTCGGTAAAGAGGTCACCGCCGTGCTTTACAAAGACACGGTTTCTTGAATTATTGCTTCTGCCCATAATGAAGTATGCGCTCACAGCACACTCTGCGTTCTCGGTTTTGCCGATAACAATTCCTCTGCCTACATAAGGGTTATCCTTAATAAGCTCGCCTATATCGTTAATTTTGTAAATATTCATTTGCAAAAACTCCTTAATATTTGACACTGTATAGAATATCCTCGTAAGAGGGGTACGGTAAGAACTCTTTTCCTATCAAAAGCTCCATTCTGTCAGCGCTGCCTCTGAGCCTCTCCATAGAGGCAAGGAGCTTGTCCTTGGAATAGAAGGCTCTCTCCCTTGCGGGAGCTGATGCTGGGTATTTCTCGAGGCTTTCTTCAAGGAGCAAGAGCTCGGAGTAGAAGCTGTCGAAGTGAGAGCTTATACGCGAGAGCAGGTCCTCCTCGGGCCTTGCGCTAAGGGCGGGGAAGCTCTTCTTTTTCATAATCTCCGCAAGGAGGAAGTCCTGATATTTCACTATGCTAGGCAGAATTTCCATTCTCGCCATATCAAGGGCGGTGAGCGCCTCGATGTGTACCGTTTTCGCATAGTTTTCAAGCAGTATTTCTCCGCGGGAGCATATCTCGCTCTCGGTGAGCACGTTGTGACTCTCAAAGAGCGTAACGTTCTTTTTGTCGGGATAGTGCAAGAGCGCGTCGGGCGTTGATTCGAGATTCAAAAGACCTCGCTTTGCCGCCTCGCGGCGCCACTCGTCGGAATAGCTGTTGCCGCTGTAAATGATCCTCTTGTGAGCCTTTACCGTTTTTCTGAAGAGCTCGGAGAGCGCGGTGTTTAAGTCGTCCTTGCCCTCAAGCTCGTCCGCAAAGGCGCGAAGCTCATCTGCAACGATAGTGTTTATGATGAAGTTGGGACAGCCGATATTTGCCGGCGCGCCAACCATTCTGAATTCAAATTTATTACCCGTGAATGCAAAGGGGGACGTCCTGTTTCTGTCGGTGGAGTCCTTTTGTATTGTGGGGAGAGTAGAGATACCGACCTTGAGCTCTGAGGAGCCGCTCGCGTGATAGCTTTCACCGCGCTCGATAGCGTCGAGGATAGCCTCGAGCTCCTCGCCAAGATAGATGGAAACAATGGCGGGGGGAGCCTCTGATGCGCCGAGACGGTGGTCGTTACCCGCTGAGGCGATGCTTATTCTGAGCAGGTCCTGATGCTTGTCCACGGCGGATATTACCGCGAGGAGGAAGAGTAGGAAACGAGCGTTATCGTTTGGGGTAGCGCCCGGCTCAAAAATGTTCTCGCCCGAGTCGGTGGACAAGGACCAGTTGTTATGCTTTCCGCTGCCGCTGACAGAGGCAAAGGGCTTCTCGTGCAGAATGCAGACGAGATCATGCTTGCCCGCTATGGATTTCATAAGGTCCATAACTATCTGATTCTGGTCGGTGGCGACATTTGACGATTCGTATATACACGCCAGCTCGTGCTGAGCGGGTGCGGCCTCGTTGTGCTTGGTCTTGGCATACACACCCATTTTCCAGAGCTCCGCGTCGAGCTCCTTCATAAATGCGGCGACTCTCGGCTTTATCGAGCCGTAGTAGTGGTCCTCGAGCTCCTGACCCTTGGTGGGACGGGCGCCGAAGAGGGTGCGGCCGCAATGAATGAGGTCGACTCTTTTTTCATACACGCTCTTGTCGATAAGGAAGTATTCCTGCTCTGCGCCGACGGTCGGAATGACTCTCTTGGTCTTCTCGTCACCGAAGAGGCGGAGTATTCTCATTGCCTGCACGTTGAGTGCGTCGATGGAGCGAAGGAGGGGAGTCTTTTTGTCAAGCGCCTCTCCGCCGTATGAGCAGAAGGCGGTGGGTATATACAGACTTCCGTCCTTAACGAAGGCGTAGGAGGTAGGGTCCCAAGCGGTATAGCCTCTTGCCTCGAAGGTGGCTCTGAGACCTCCCGAGGGGAAGCTCGATGCGTCCGCCTCGCCCTTGACAAGCGATCTTTCTGACAGCTTGAGTATGGGCTCCTTCGTTATCTTGTGAGGCTCTATGAAGGCATCGTGCTTCTCAGCGGTAATGCCCGTCATAGGCTGGAACCAGTGTGTATAATGTGTTGCTCCGTGCTCGACCGCCCACTCAAGCATAGCCTTGGCTACGCACTTTGCAACCTCGTGAGAGAGGGGAGTGCCTCTCTCCTTGGCGAGTCTTACCGACTCGTATGCGGTGGGAGTGAGCCTTTCCTTCATTACGTGCTCGCTAAAAAGCATAACACCGAAGTTCTCGGTAATCTTTTCTCTGTTAGTCATATAATTGTAATCTTAAATTAACATTTTCCTACTCGTTCCGAGAGAAGTTTCTTGGATACGAGCTCGCAAGCCTTAGGCAGAATGATCCATTCCGCCTTTTCCATAACGCGCCTTTGGAGCACCTCGGGGGTATCACCTTCCTTTACGGAAACGCTCTTTTGCAAAATAATTTTGCCTCCGTCGGGGATCTCGTTGACGTAGTGGACGGTAGCTCCCGTCACCTTGACTCCGTATTCAAGCGCCGCCTCGTGGACTCTGAGACCGTAGAAGCCTTTACCGCAGAAGGAAGGAATAAGTGAGGGGTGTACGTTGATGATTCTTCCGTCAAAGGTGCGGGTGAATTTCTCGGAGAGTATAGCCATAAATCCCGCAAGCACGATAAGCTCGATGCCGCGCGACTGAAGCTCCGAGATGAGTTTATCCTCAAACGCCTCCTGAGAGCCGCACTCCGCCTTTGTCACAGTGAGAGCCTCGATATCTGCCGCCTTTGCGCGCTCGAGGGCGTAGGCTCCGACCTTGTTTGAGATAACGAGGGAAAGCTTGCCGCTTTTGATTATACCTTTCTTCTCGGCCTCAATAAGAGCGCCGAGGTTAGTGCCGCCGCCCGAAACGAGCACGGCAACCTTGATTTTTTCCATAGTATTTACTCCGTTTTTACGGTATTACTCAAGAATGATCTTTTCGTCGGAATTGATAATTTCGCCGATGAGGTAAGCGTCCTCGCCATTAGCCTTAAGGATCTCAAGAGCACGCTCAGTGTCCTCCTTGGCTACTACAACGCTCATACCGACACCCATATTGAAGGTGTTGAACATATCTCTTTCGGTGATGCCTCCAACCTTCTCGATAAGCTTGAAGATGGGGAGCACTCTTACCGCGGATTTATCTATCTTAGCGCCGAGTCCGTCGGGAATGCTTCTCGGGATATTCTCATAGAAGCCGCCACCCGTGATGTGGGAAACGCCCTTTACGGTGACCTCGCTCATAAGGGCGAGCATAGGCTTGACGTAGATCTTGGTAGGGGTAAGGAGAGTCTCGCCGAGCGACTTGCCGCCGAGCTCCTCGAGGGGAGATTTAAGGTCGCAATTCTCAACGTCAAATACCTTTCTTACAAGAGAGAAACCGTTGGAATGTACGCCGCTTGAGGGGATAGCGATTACCACGTCACCCTCACACATAAGCTTGTTGTTGATAACCTTGGATCTGTCGACCGCACCTACGGTGAAGCCTGCAAGGTCGTATTCCTCGATGGGATAGAAGCCGGGCATCTCAGCGGTCTCGCCGCCGATGAGCTCACAGCCGGACTGAACACAGCCCTCAGCAACGCCGCCGACGATAGCCGCGATCTTCTCGGGATAGTTCTTTCCGCATGCGATGTAGTCAAGGAAGAAGAGGGGCTTCGCGCCGCAGCAGATTACGTCGTTAACGCACATTGCAACGCAGTCGATACCCACGGTGTCGTGCTTGTCCATAAGGAAGGCGAGCTTAAGCTTTGTGCCTACTCCGTCGGTGCCGGAAACGAGCACGGGGTGGGGCATATCGGTTATATCAAGCTCGAAAAGACCGCCAAAGCCGCCGATGTCGGAGGACTTATTCGAGATAACGGTTTTTGCTACGTGAGCCTTCATAAGCTCAACGGCCTTATAGCCCGCGGTAATATCAACGCCCGCCTGTGCGTAAGCCTCGGATTTGGAATTAGAATGCATAGTTTTTACAGTCCTTTCGAATTATTCTTTTCCGGTGTAACAGTAGGTGCAAAGCTTACACGGCTCAAGGCCTATCGCTTTGATTATACCGTCAAGTGTCTGGAATTCTATTGTTTTTAAGTGGAGTCTCTTGCCGAGCTCCTCGCGCAGTCTCTTGCCGCGCTCGGTTGTGAAGTCGCTGTATTCGTGAATGTATTTGCTTCCCTCGTCACCCTCGAGCTCGTTAATTATCTTTCTCGCTATGAGATCCATATCTCCCGTAGCTCTTGAGAAGTTGAGGTATTTACAGCTATACATAATGGGTGGGCAGGCAGAGCGCATATGCACCGCCTTCGCGCCGTTTTCATAGAGGAATTCTACCGTCTCGCGTATCTGTGTGCCGCGTACGATCGAGTCGTCGACGAAGAGCAGATTCTTGTCCTCGATAAGCTCGTGTACGGGTATCTGCTTCATCTTCGCGATGCGGTTTCTCTCGGATTGCTTTGCGGGGGTAAAGCTTCTTGCCCAGGTGGGCGTGTACTTGATAAAAGCTCTTGCGAAGGGGATGCCGCTCTTATTTGCGTAGCCGATAGCGTGGGGGGTACCCGAGTCGGGAATACCGCCGACGTAGTCTATCTCGCCATTCTTTCCGCATGCCGCGTCATTCTCTGCCATTATCGCTCCGTTGCGGTAACGCATTACCTCAACGTTCTTGCCCTCGTAGGTTGAGGTTGGATAGCCGTAATAGCTCCAGAGGAAGGAGCATATCTTCATCTGATCAGTACCCTCGTAAAGAGTGGTCATACCGTCAGCGCTTATCTCGACTATCTCGCCTGCGCGCAGCTCCTTGACGGGCTCGTAATCAAGCTTGGTTGCCGCAAAGGGCTCAAGCGTCGCGCAATAGCCGTCCTCGCTTTTGCCTATCACGAGAGGGAGTCTGCCGACCTTGTCTCTCGCGGCGATGATGTTGCCGCCCTCCTTCAGTATCAGGATCGCGGCGGTACCGTCGATCTCGCTCTGGGCAAACCGTATGCCCTCGGTAAAGCTCGTCTTTTTGTTGATCAATGCGGCGATAAGCTCGGTGGTGTTGACCGCACCGCCCGTCATCGCGTCGAACTGTCCGTCACCCGAGGCGACGTATCTCTCGACAAGCTCATCGGTGTTATTGACCACGCCGACTGTGGCGATGGCGTACTTGCCGAGTCTTGATCTGATGAGAAGGGGTTGGGGCGCGTAGTCGCTGATACAGCCGATTGCGCTGTGTCCCTCCATCTCCTCAAAGACGCGCTCAAACTTCGTTCTGAAGGGTGAGTTTTCAATATTATGTATAGATCTTTGCAGGCCTATCTTACTGTCGTAGGCCGCCATTCCCGCTCTCTTTGTTCCGAGGTGAGAGTGGTAATCGGTGCCGAAGAACGCGTCGGATATAGCGTCCGATCTGCGGCAAGCTCCAAAAAATCCGCCCATTAGTATCTCGCTTTCTTAATTTTGCTCTGCAAGAGATGTGCCAAAGGAGTGTGAAAAAACCACGCGCCAAAGTCGGCTTATATTGCTATCTCTTGCTTAAAAAGGGGTAAAGTTACGTGTGTGTTATGCGGCGAAAAAACGCCACGGGGTGCCTCTTATGCGAAGAAGAGCTTGGAAAGAGTGAGGGGGTCGACGTACTTGCCGTCCTTGTACGCTCTCATGTTGCCCGAGGAGATCTCGTCGATGAGCATAACCTCGCCGTCCTTATCGTAGCCGAACTCGAACTTGATGTCGTAGAGGATAAGGCCCTTTGCCTTAAGATCGTCTGCAACTATCTGAGTTATCTTCTGAGTCATAAGCTTTACGTCGTCATACTGCTTGTCGGTCATTACACCCAGAGCGATGAGTCCGTCCTTTGTTACGAGGGGATCACCCTTCTCGTCATTCTTGAAGGTGGTCTCAACGTATGCGGGAAGATCTGCGCCCTCCTCGATATAGTCGCTGTAACGGCGGTAGAAGCTTCCTACTGCCTTGT
>CAZUQN010000002.1:15338-72849 GCA_964622425.1 uncultured Ruminococcus sp. | reverse complement strand
CCGCTCTCCATAAGAGCTCTGATAAGAACGGTAACGGGGATCTTGCGGTTTTTATCTATCTTAACGTAAAATACACCTGCCGCATCGGTCTCGTATTCGAGCCACGCGCCTCTGTAAGGAATTACCGTAGCACTGTAATTGTGCTTACCCTGCTTATCAACCGTATCCGCGTAGTACATACCGGGAGAACGAACGAGCTGAGATACGATAACACGCTCCGCACCGTTGATAACGAAGGTACCGTTATCCGTCATGAGAGGAAAGTCACCGAGGAAGATCTGTGCGGTCTTAAGCTCTCCGGTCTGTTTGTTGGTAAGACGAACACCCACCTTCATGTGAGCGTCGTAGGTAACAGACCTGTCCTTGCACTCCTCTACCGAATATCTCGGTGTGGGATCCAAGGTGTAGTCGGTGAACTCGATCGAGAGGTTGCCCGTGAAGTCCACGATGGGAGACACGTCGCGGAGCACCTCGTTAAGTCCTTCCTTCAGAAACCATTCGTAAGAGTCCTTCTGAATTTCGATAAGATTGGGCATTTCGGTTGCCGCTTCAATCTTGGAAAAACTCATTCTTACGTTGGTGCCAAGCTTTTGGGGTTTAAGCATCATAAATAGAATCACTCCATTCCTGAAAATTTGCGAGCATCTGGGATTTTTGACTTTCTTAAAGAAAATTTTGCGACTATAAATATTAAGGTAGCAAAATCCACAAAAAATTGTCGAAAAATATGTAAATTCTGCCGTTTTTTTGAGTGGCGTCCCGAAAAAAAGGCATAATATCCCCATAGTTATCGCAATTATACTGCATTATAGTATTTTAGCACAAAAAAATCAAATGTCAAGAGGTTTTTGGAAAATAAATTATATTTTCCCGTAATTTTTTGTAATTGTTATACGAAAAAATATTTCTGCCTCAAATTAGACGAAAACAAATTTTACATATCAAGAAAATTACTCTCAGCTATTCCGCGTCGTATTCACCTCCGCTTCCCACACAGAGACGCCATAACGGATAGTCGGGACAGCACGTCAGCGTCGCATAGCACGGCACGGTTCCCTTCTCCTCTCCGATTAACAGCTATCGACAAAAAGACAAGCTCGGGAGCAGCCGGGGGACAATGTCATTCTGCTATTTGTATTTCTTATCAAGAAGGTTGTACCTCTCGTTATTAAGACCAAAAATCTCGTCGCTCAGGTGATTTGATCACGGAGGTTATTTTAAACCAAGGCTAATATCCGCAAGGATTATACAACAAGTAAATCCACCCTTAATTTGTCGCAAAAACGCGCATTATGACAATGTTTATTTGCATTTAAGGCAAAAAACAAGAGCGAGGCTCTAATGGCTCTCGCTCTTATCGCAATGTTAAATTCTTATTTTTCGTCTTTGGTATACTGCTCTGCTCCGCGCTTAAGACGCTCAAGGCCGTCAAGGACTCTTGATCTCTGCGTAGCGAGATTCATTCTCACAAAGCTCCTTCCGCACTCGCCGTATTCGGCGCCGTCACAGAGGTAAAGGCCGGTGCTCTCCCTCAGCTTCTCACAGAAGTCAACCGAGTCGGCCGCGACACCGGATATATCTATCCAGAGAAGGTAGGTTGCCTCGGAGAAGTTAACCTTCATTCCATTAATATTCGAATTGATGAAATCGCAGGCGATGCGCTTATTCTCAAATACGTACTCAAGCATTTCGTCAACCCAGCCGTCGCACTCGGTAAATGCCGCGATATTCGCAGTCATCGCAAAGGCGTTGGGCTCACCGACCTCGTCGGTATTGATACCGCGCCAGACCTTGTGTCTGAGTATTGGGTCTGCGGCGTAAATGCACGCAGACTGAAGTCCCGCGATGTTGAAGGTCTTGGATGAAGCGACCGCGCTGACGGAAATGCTTCTGCACTCCTCGTTGACCGCCGCGAACGGCACATAACCCTTGCCCGGCACGGTGAGGTCACAATGGATCTCATCTGAGAGGACGGTTACTCCGTATTTATGACAGAGCGAGCCTATTCTCGCAAGCTCCTCGCGCGTCCATATCCGTCCGACGGGGTTGTGTGGATTACAGAGAATCATAAGCGAGGTCTGCGGGCGTGAAAGCTTCTCCTCAAGGTCGGCAAAGTCTATGGAATACTCCGCGCCGTCATAGACAAGATCATTCGAAAGAACGTTTCTTCCGTTGTTAAGAATCGAATTATAGAAGATGTTGTATACAGGAGCCTGAATGAGCACGTTTTCTGCGGGTGTGGTAAGCTTTCTCACTATGGAGGAAATAGCCGCTACCACTCCGTTTGAGTAGATCATATGCTCTGTGGGAATTTTGTATCCGTGTCTTCTCTCCCAATACGAGGAGATAGCCTCAAAATAGGCGTCGGGCGTCGCGGTATATCCGAAGATACCGTGCTCTGCCCTTTTTACGATAGCGCTCTTTATCGGAGGAGCCACCTCAAAATCCATATCGGCAACCCACATCGGGAGCTCGCCCGACTTCACGTCCCATTTGTATGAGAGCGTGTCCGAGCGATCGGTAAGCTTATCAAAATCAAACATTTTTCTTCACCTCAATGATCTCGGTAGCGGAAACGTCAACCCTATCCGCCTCGTGAATGATCTCACCTATGCTATCAGCAACTATTCTACCCGAAATGGGATTCTTTACGCTGTCAACGTGAGAGCGGATCTGTGCGTCAACCGTGCAGTACTCAAAGCACAGATCGGTCTTTACAAGCTTGCAGTCACGGAGCGTTACGTTTTCCATATAGCACATACCCTGATTTGACTCAATCGTGCAGTTGACGAAGGTCACGTTCTTCGAGTTCCAGCCAAGATATTCGCCCTCTATATAGCAGTTCTCAACGTACACGTTTTCACAGTTCCAGAAGGCGTCCTTGGAAATGAGTCTCGAATTCCTCACGGTAATATTTTCACCGCCGTCGAAAAGATAATTGCCCTCGAGCGAAAGATCGTCAGCCTCGACGTCCGACGAGCCAAAGCCGAAATAATCGCCCTTCACAGATACGTTCCGGAGCTTGATATCCGAGCAATTCCAGAGTGTCTCTTGAGCGTTTTCAAGCCTGACATCCTCGAGGCTGATACCCTTTGAGCGTCTGAAGGTTTTTGGAGCGTAGATCACGCAATTAGCCATAGAAATATCTTCGGTATACCATATACCCGATCTCGCACTCTCCTCAAGCACGGTATCCAAGGCTGTTACACCGTGGCAGTACCAGAGAGGATATTTCCATTCAAACGAACATTCATGAAGATCTATACCGCGCGACTCCTTGAGCGGCGACTCACCGTCATAGAATCTTGCATTTTCTATTCTGAGATCCGACGAACCGAACAAGGCTCTCTCGCCCGTGAATTCGCCGCCTTTAATAATTTTCACTCGTTTTACCTCGTTTTTGCAAATAATAATTTGCATTTTATGTTAAAAAATCCAATTTAAAAGTGCTTCTATGCCAATAGTAATAAACATAGCCGGTATCATATTTGCAGTCTTAACCTTGGTGATTCCCAACACATTCGTACCGAGAAGAATTACAATAAGTGAGCCTGTGACAGACATATAAGTTAGTGTTGATGCCGACAGCACGTCAACCAGAGCGGTGCCGAAAAGAGTCAACACCCCTTGATAGATCAGGACGAAAAATGCGGAAAACGCGCAGCCTATACCAAGAGTGGAGGACATAACGAGCACAGAAACTCCGTCAATAACAGACTTGGTAAGCAGAAGCTGGTGGTCACCCGTTGCGCTCGCTATCGCGCCGTTGACAGTCATTGCTCCGACACAGAAAAGTATACTGCAGGAAACAAAGCCCTCGGCAAAGCTATCCTTGCCTCCGAATCTGCCGAGCTTTGAGGCGGCAAGCTCACCGAGCTTGTCCATCCATTTTTCAAAATCGATAAGCTCACCGATAACGGTGCCTATCGCCATCGAAAGTATCATCACGAGTATCTTGAAGAGTCCGGGCGAAAGAAGCGGAGCGTTTACCGATGTGTCCGGAGCAGCCTCCAGGACTCCGTCAACGCCTATGTAAATAACGCAGATAGCCATTGCGGCCATGATAGCCTCGGAAAACCGCTTAGGTATTCCTTTTTTAATAAAGCTTCCTATAATACCCATGATCAACACGACCGCAAAATTCACAAACGTGCCGATATATGGGCTGAGAAATTTCAGCATAGGCCCCTTCTCCTCTCAAATTAATCTGTGATCAACCCCTGTAATCGGGGTTGTAGAGCATCTCCGCCTCTATTCTGTCCACCTCGCCGTCAGCGACGATATAGTGGGAAACGAGACGCACACCCACGGTAGCAAAGAGATTGAACAGTCTGCCCGTGGTCATAATATCATCCTTAGAAGGTGTCTTGGTACCCTTGGGATGATTATGAGCAAGGATAATTTTCCTTGACTTTTTCTTATTTGCACATTCTAGTATCTTTCTCGGAAGGACGTCCGAGGTGTTAACGGTTCCCTCGCTGATATACTCGGCGGATACTACCCTATCCGAGCCATCAAGGAGCAAAACGTACACGGTCTCGACCGACGTGCCTATAAAGAGCGCGGCAATAAACTCCCTGAGCTCAAGCTCGGTATGATCCTTGCCGAATTCAAATTTTTCCATAACTCTGCGCGAGTGAGTGTAAGCAATCAGCTTTATAAGAAGAGCTGTGCTCATATTCACCCCGCCGACGCGGCATATCTCCTCCTCACGCTCAGAGAAGACGGTCATGAGCGAGCCGTATCTGTCAAGCAGGCGTGCGGTACATTCACGGCTTTTCTCATCGCCGATCGAAATGGCGAGAGCGCGTTCAAACGAGGTGCGCGTATCAAGCGTGAGCATCTCGGGGAGTCCTGAAGGCTTACTCATACGCACCTCCTATATCACTCGGCACACTATTGTAAAACCGCTCGAGCTCGGGAGTGTCGGTCGGCGAGCCGAGATGAAACTCGGGCCTCATACCCGAATATTCCCTGCCGCTTATAACGTAGTGCTCCGCAACTGTGATGCCCATCTTCGCAAGCTCGGAGCGGATAAGCTTATCCGTCGCAAGAGAGCCCTCCGAGAAATAAAGCAGGCTGTGCCTCTTATGCGCAATGATCGCAACCGACGCGCCCGACGTGAGCGCGGCGCCGACAAAATATCTCGGCTTCACCGCGGCGGACGAAAAGTTCTCCACGGGGATATTTTCAATGCCTATCAGCCTCATACCACTGTCAAGCATCATCATGCATATCGAGACTTCGTTTTCCTCAAAATATGAGACGAGAAATTTTCCCGTCTCGTGGTAGTTATCAAAAATGCGCACGGGACGTCTGGACTTTAATGCGATGTCCTCGACGATGGTCTTACCGACGAGCGATAAAAACTCGGCGCATCTGTCTCCGATGCCGTCTACCTTGGCAAGCTCCTCAATCGGCGCTGAGAAAACGCCCTCAAGCGAGCCGAATGCCGAAAGAAGACGCTTGGCTATCGGGTTTGTATCTCTGTAAGGTATCACGTAGTAAAGCAGCATCTCAAGCAGCTCGTAGGTGTCGAATATCCTCGGACCGTACGACTCAAGCTTAGCTCTCATTCTCGAGCGATGCCCTTTGTGAATGTCCTTGTCTTCTATGTACATCTTATTCCTCTTGAGTCGGTCTGTAAGATATTCTGTCCGCCTTAAGATCATCGGGCACGGGGAGCGAGAAGCCCTCAGGCTTCACCACCTCAAGCATATTGATCTTAACACCCTGTGCGGAGAAAGCCGCCTCATACTCCGTAACAACGTTACCCTCATTCCACTCGGATGCGTGAAGGTCGCGGGTAAGCTTGTTAAGAGTGAGTCCGACCTCCTCTATCTGCTCAAGCGAGAAGTCAAAAAGACCTACGTTATCGGTCTTAAAGCGGAGTAGACCGCCGTCCTTAAGAAGGCTCATATATACGGCGAGGTATCTCGCGTGGGTGAGTCTGCGCTTTGCGTATCCCTTCTTGCTCCAGGGATCGGAGAAGTTAAGGAAGATAGCGTCAACGCTGCCGGGGGCAAAAATCTTGGTAAGGTTGTCCGCCGTATCAATAATAAACCTAAGACGGTCGGAGCCCTCATTTTTCGCTCTTTCTGCGGCGAGCACAACGCAATCGGTAACACGCTCCATAGCGAAGTATGCGACGTCAGGGTTAGCCTTGGTCATACCTACGGCAAAGCCACCCTTACCCGCACCTATCTCAAGATAAACGAGAGAGGTGCTTCCAAAAACGGTCTCGGAAGGATTGGTAAGAGGTGTGCCCTCGTGACTGTATAAATACTCGGAGCACTGAAGAAGTCTTTCCTCTCCGTGCTTCTTTTTTCTCATTCTCATAATATAACTCCAATGATGTCAAATGCTGAATTTTGACAATCAATATTTACATTACACTTCGTTTTTACTAAACTCCGCAAGTTTAAGGTGAGGATTATCCTCAAGAACCCAACGGATACTCCACTCACTTGTGAAGAGGAGGAGATTCTTGCCTCTGAAGTCGGTAACGCACTTTGTATCGTGCGAGAGCTTCAAGGTCTTGGGATCGAGCCCCTCGTTCTCTATCCAGCGAATCTGGGAGTAGCCGAGGTTGGTACGGCGCAAGTCGCAGCCGTATTCACTCTTGAGTCTATGCTCAAGAACCTCAAACTGCAATACGCCGACAACGCCGACGATAACTCTCTCAAGACCGGAGTTAGGCTCAAAGAATATCTGTATAGCACCCTCTTGCGCTATCTGGTTCATTCCCTTGGCAAACTGCTTACGCTTCATGGAATCGACCTGCTCGACCATAGCGAAATGCTCGGGAGCGAAGGTGGGGATACCCTCGAATCTGACCTTCTCACCCTTCTCGCAAATCGTATCACCGATGGAGAAAATACCGGGATCGAATACGCCGATAATATCGCCTGCGTAAGCCTCGTCGATAACCGCTCTCTCGTCTGCCATCATCTGCTGAGGCTGAGAGAGTCTGAAGGACTTATTACCCTGAACGTGGTAGTAATCCTTACCGCGCTCGAACTTACCAGAGCAAATACGCATAAACGCGATTCTGTCACGGTGAGCCTTATTCATATTCGCCTGAATCTTGAATACAAAGGCGGTGAAGTTCTCATCGAAGGGGTCTATTTTCTTACCCTCGGCAACTCTCGGAAGAGGCGAGGTAGTCATCTTAAGGAAGTGCTCAAGGAAGGGCTCTATACCGAAGTTGTTAAGAGCCGAGCCGAAGAATACGGGAGACAGCTTACCGTGTCTGATAGCCTCAAGATCAAAGTCCGCGCTGGCTCCGTCGATAAGTTCAACCTGCTCAACGAGCTCCTCTCTCTGATACGGGCCGATAAGCTCATCGAGCTTCTCGGTATCGGTTATCTCACACTCAACGCCGTGAATAAGCTCGCGTCCTCTGTGCGCGTTGTCAAAGAAGAGTATCTGTCTTTTATCTCTGTCGTAAACACCACGGAACTTCTGTCCGCAGCCGATAGGCCAGTTCATAGGATAAGTGTTGATGCCGAACTCACGCTCAAGCTCATCGAGAAGGTCGAAGGGATCTCTCGCCTCACGGTCAAGCTTGTTGATAAAGGTGAATATCGGAATGTCTCTCATAGCGCAGACTTTGAAGAGCTTTCTCGTCTGCGGCTCAATACCCTTCGCGGCGTCGATAACCATTACCGCGCTGTCAGCCGCCATAAGGGTACGGTAGGTATCCTCGGAGAAATCCTGGTGGCCGGGGGTATCAAGAATATTGATGCAGTATCCGTCATACTCAAACTGAAGCACGGAGGAGGTGATCGAAATACCTCTTTGCTTCTCGATGTCCATCCAGTCGGAGACTGCGTGCTTGTCCGACTGCTTACCCTTTACAGAGCCGGCGGACTGTATAGCGCCGCCGTAGAGAAGAAACTTCTCTGTAAGGGTGGTCTTACCCGCGTCGGGGTGAGATATAATGGCGAAGGTACGCCTTCTTTCTATTTGCGAGACTAACTCAGACATATATTATTCCTCTATTTTAACGTTTTCGACCGAGGGAGCTCTTTCACCCTCGTTATATTTTATTGCGATTATAATGGCAATATTGTAAACAAAAGTAGGCGCAAACCAGAAAATGTAGTTATCAATAAGACTTTCAGCAATCAAGGTCGCGATGCTTAAGAAAAGAAAGACCTTCTCTATCGAGATCTTCTTGACGAATGGGATGACGGTATATACTCTATACACACCGTACGCAATAAGGCCAAACGCTCCAAGCGCGTAAAGAAGCTCAAAGACGGTGTTATGCGCAAGGAAGGGGATAAAGCTTGCATAACGGGTAACCTCAGGAACGAAGGAGTGGAAGCCATTACCGAAGATGGGATGCTCAAGGAAACCGTCGAAGGCAGCCTTCCAGAGAGGATAACGGCCGTTATCGTCAAGACCGTGAGCGATCATATTGGCAAAGAGCGTTTCCACCTGCTCGCTGAATACAACCTCAAGAATGATGAGTAATACAAGAATTCCAAGCGCGACGAAGCGGTAGGCCTTCCTCCTCTTTCCAAAGAAGCAACAAAGAAGAACGCACGCCGCGTAGAAGATGCCGCCAAAGAGCACCGCGTTGCGGCAAAGAGTAAGCGCTGCCGCGACGTAGGAAAGAGTCGCAAGCGAGAAGTACACGTAGTGATACTTGCTCTTGATAACTCCGAGGAAGCATATGGGAACCAGAACGGTAAGACAGTTACCGCAGGTGTTGGATATTCCCCAACCAAAGTCTATCGCGCTCTTGTTGATGACACCGTCTATTACCACGTCATCATAAGCTACGTAGAGGTGAGCGACCTCGAGAATAAGTATTGCCGCAAGCACGCCCGCAACGTACACGAAGTATTTGCAGAGCTCCTCGGGATCCTCCCTCTTAAGTCCGAGGTAAAGAAGCCAGAAGACAAGAGCGAATACAACTACCTCAAGAAGCGAGAACCAGAAGTCACCGATAACCTTGGTGTCGTTGAATGCTCCGCCAAGAAGAAAGGCGAGGGATAAAAGACCAAGCGGCAGAAGCATAGGCAGGCTCTTGAGATTATCCTTTGTAAATACTCGCATTCTTATCAGCATATAGACGAGCGACGCAAACGCGATACAGAAGAAAACGATCGGCACGATAAATGTAGCACCAGAATAGTAATCCGAGTAAAAGGGGGTTCCCGGCGAGTGCTCTAGCGGTATTCTGTAAAGGAAGGAGGTAAGTATCGGTATTATCGGCTTGATGGAATCGCACACAAAAAATCCGAGCGCGATGAGCAAAAGATCAAACGCGGCAAAATACACCTCAAGACAGGTCATTCTTCCGATAAGAACGCTGGCGGCGATCCAAATGGGATACGCGGGTCCCATAAAGAAGGACACAAGGCGAGGATCCCTTATTTTTTCTATCAGAGATTTCTCAGGTGTGACGGAGCGGTCTGCTGTTACAGTCTGCATAATATTCTCCTAAAAAAATGTTAACACGGTGATTGGTAAAAACAAAACCGTTGACTATTCCGCTAAAGCTATAAAATACTTTAGCGCATACTAAATCTATTATATAATATCATTAAAAGCAGAATTTGTCAACAAAATAGTATTTCTTTCATAATTTATCATTTTTACACGACGGTTTTATTATTCATAAACTTGACACAAGCCCATCTCGTATGTATAATAAAGAATGGGCAATTTAAGCCAAAAAGAAAGGATCAATATGAAAAAGACAAGCGAACTCAATATAGCCGAGATCGAAAAAAAGATCGGCTATACCTTCAGGGATAAGTCGCTCTTAACTCAGGCGTTTACCAGAACGAGCTTCTGCAACGAGGTAAATCTCTCGAGCAAGACGAAGTACCACTCCAACGAGGTGCTCGAATTTTTCGGTGACGGAGTACTGTCTCTGTCCATCATCTCATTCCTGCTCAGGGAATGCACCGAAAGGTACGAGCACGGCATCAGAACTGAGCTCGGCGAGGGTGACTTTTCCAACATAAAATCCAAGCTGTCGGACAAGCAGAATCTCTCGAAAAGCATGAAGGCGCTCGGCCTCGAGAAGCATCTCTTAATGGGCGAGGGAGACCTCAAGCTCGGTATACAGAACGAGCCCTCGGTAATGGAGGACCTCTTCGAGAGTATTGTCGGCGCTATCTTCATCGACTCGGATATGAATATGCAGTCCGTCATCAAGGCAGTATCGGGAATGCTGGATATGTCGGTCTACACGGACAGACAGAAAATATCGCAGAGCGCGAAGAATGCCCTGCAGGAGTGGTGCGCGGACAAGAAGCGCAGACTCCCCGCTCCGAGATATGAGACTCTCTCGGAGGACGGCCCCGACCACAAAAAGACCTATATGCGCGGCTGCTACATTGGAGAAAGATTGATGGGGCGTGGTATAGGAAAGAACTTTAAGCTCGCTGACGCCGCGGCAGCAGAGGATGCGCTCAAGGCTCTGATGGCTCAAAATGAGCAGGATATGCAAACCAAGATTAACAAAACCACGCAAAAAGCTCAAACTAATGCAAAAGAGAAAAAGGAAGCGGTTACTGCAAACAACGCAAAACCCGCCGTTGAGAACACCGGTGCAAGTGACGTCGCGGCACCTAAGGAAAAGACGGTAGCAAGCTACGCAACGCTACTAAAAAGCTATGCCACATCTAACAAAAAGTCCTCCCCCATCTTCCGCGATCTCGGAGAGAGAAGGAATGGCAAGAGGACCGCGTGTGCGGTTGAGTGCTCCTTTATGGATGCGGTCGCAACCGGAGTGGGCGAAACAAGGCCCGAGGCGAGAGAGGCTGCGTGTAAGCTGATTGCACAAAAGCTCGGAATCGGCAAAAAGAAGGCGCAAAAGAAGCCCGCCTCGCCTACACCCGACGTGAAGAAAGCAGAGACTCTCGCTCCGAAGATGCAGGCCGCAAAAGCGAAAAATCCAACTGCGGCAAAGGCAAAATCTCAGAAAAAGCACCCCGCAAAAAAGACCAAAAAGCCCGCGGTAAAGGTGTGACAAGCGCAACTAATAATTGCGACGCAGTCGCTTATAACTACGAGCCCCGCGAGTTTATCATTACCGCCATCGGCGGTTTATAATTGCGACGCGGTCGCTTATCATTTCACAAAAACACAAAGGGTCGCCCGTCGGCGACCCTTTTTCTAATCTTAAGAAAGATTATATTTCACTTTTTATTCAGTTGTAGGTTCAAATCGTTCAGTTATTGCTTCTGACACGTAATACCTCTAGTTGTTCATTGGCTTAACCTCTGAATAGTCGACGGAGATATTCCTTTCTACGAATATTTCCGAATTTCTTACTGCCTCTTCCGCGGTCATATTACAGCCCTTTCTGCTCGCTACCGCCGGTCCTTGTCCAAAGGGCGGGCTGCCGTAGTCTGCCTGACTGAAATACACACGCGACTTTTCCGCGCTACATTAGCCCATTGTCAGACTAAAAGAAGCTATACCGGCGATATAAGTTTTTTTGCCGTCTCGCTTTCATCTCATCTGTGGGCAACGAATCATTTTCGGTTTGTCATAATAACTCCGTTTTAACGATATATATAATGCGGGGAAAATATATTTCGTGGTTTGTTTTTTTAATTTTGGATTTTCCTATGTGGTGAATAATAACGGGTGACAAAAATAATTTATCACGGGTAAATTGTTCAGAACATTGGTTTGTCCTACCTTTCTCCGGGGCATCATTCCCGGCGTGTCAAGAAATGTCGGGTCACCTCTCGGGGACTATAAGACCGTAGCTACCCTCCTTGCGCTTGTAAACAACACAAATGTCGCCGCTGTCTGCATCTGTAAATGCGTAGAATGCGTGACCGATAAGGTTCATCTGAAGAATAGCCTCCTCGGGAGTCATAGGCTTGAATGGGAAGGACTTGACTCTGATCTCAAAGTCGACCTCCTCAACGTACTCGTCGTCATCGTCCTCCGTGATTACGAAGGCATCTACCTTAACTCTCTTCTCAAGTCTGGTCTTATTCTTTCTTATCTGCCTCTCAAGGCCCTCGACCGCTCTGTCAAGAGCTGTAATGAAGGTATCGCTCTCCTCTTCACATCTGAAGGTCGTACCTCCGTAATTAACGGTAATTTCGATTATCTTCACTCCTTTACGCACCTTGCAGGTTACGAAGGCCTCCGTATCTTCTCCAAAGAATTTGTTGAACTTGAGGAGCTTCTTCTCAACCGCTGCCTTAAGTGAATCACGGACCGTCATTTGCTTTCCGTAAATCGTAATCTTCATACCGTGTACCCGCTCTCAAACGAGAGCTTCCTTTCGTGTGGAATACAAAACGAGGAATTCCACCGTCCCAAGATATCAAAGATTGAATTTGGATATATCGGGGTATTCCCCCTCTTGCACTATTAGTATAGCACATCTTTTGTGGATTGTAAACACTTTTTAGAAAATTTCATAAAGTTTTTTATAAGTTATGTACAAATTGTAAAATCTCAAGCCCATAGCCTACAAAGATGGGAAAAAGTATTGACAAGGACTCGCTTTTGTGATAAAATTGATTTTGGTGGGCAAGGGATTTGCCCATCTTTTTTTATTTTTCCACCATATTCGACCTTGGAAAAATCGCGCGCGAATATAAATAATCCCGCAAAGTCTTGACTTTGCTTTAAAAAAGTAGTATTATTATCTTACAAGAATTTTGTCCGTCCCGACAGAAAGGAATAACAATATGAATTTTGCTAAATACATCGACTACGTGCAAGCCTCCCTTGCCAAGGGTACGATCGGCTCTTACATTTCCGTAGGCGTTTTCGCTCTGATCGGTGCATGCATTATCCTCGGTGTTTACTATGGTGCCGCCCGCGGATTCTCAAAGTCCGTGATCAGACTCTTCACGGTAGGCGCATCAGCACTGGGTGCACTTCTCGGAGTTATGGGAATTTCAAGGCTGATCATCAAATACACCGTCAACAACGCAGGCGGAAGTGAGCAGAAGGTAGACGCTCTGCTTAACTCTTACTTCCCCGGTCTTGTGGATTCTATGCCCGAGCTCGTCAAGCCTATGCTCTCAGAGATCGACGCATCGACCGCGGCTATCTTCGTGATGATGATCGTAGCGATAATTCTCGCTCCCGTTCTCTTCATCGCCTTCTTCTACCTTCTCAGATTCCTTACCTTCCCGCTCTACAAGCTCCTCGCAGGTCTTGCAGGTGCTATCAGCTACGGAAGAGGTATCGTTTCCATAATTCTCGGCTCGGTAGTCGGTCTAGTTCAGGGCGTGCTCATCGCAGCCGTAGTCATCGCTCCTATCAGCGGACTTTGCAACGTTGCCGATGAAGCAAAGGATTCTCTTATGGGCAGCGGCGAGGAACCCAACGGATATATAGAGCTCGCTTATAACACGGTAATCAACGACCTCTCCGATAACCCCACGTTTGATCTCGTAGACAAGTATGGCGGAAGCATGGTTTACGATTATCTGACAACCGTAAAGATCGACGGTGAGAAGAAGGATATGGCAGGCGAGTGCATTGACGCCGTAAGAGTAGTTACTGATATTCTTCCTATCGCTAAGCCCGGATATGACTGGGTACATCCCGGACAGACTCAGAGAGATGCTCTTAACAACGCCGTTGTAGACATTGGAGAGAGCGAGCTGCTCGCGTCTCTTGTTTCCGACGTAGTAAGAGGTATGGCTGTCTCGGTCAGAAACGGCAACCTCAACCTCGGCCTTTCCGGCGCGGCTAAGGTGCTTGTCGACGACGCAATGCTTATGCTCTCCACCAGCACAAAGGAGACCATCGTCGAGGACCTTGACCTTATCGTCGACGTTTACTTCATAGTTTGCGACCATAAGCTTATAGATACATTGAGATCCGGAGATACCAACGCGGTAAGAGACATCCTCACCGTAAAGGGTGATGACGGCAAGACCACCGTAGACGCGATCCTTGACAGACTCAGCGAGTATGACAGAGCTCACGTTATCGTGACCTCCCTTACCAAGCTTTCGCTCTCGATGATGCAGGAGGCTATGGGCTTTGACGAGGATACCACCGAGATCTACGAGAACGTCAAGGAGGATATGACCACTATCCTTAATCACAACAAGTCCGACTTCGCAACAGAAGAGGAGTATAAGGAACAGGTTTCCGCCGATCTTGACCAGGCGCTTGCCAATAACAACCTCAACGTTGACGAGGAGACCAAGCAGTCCATGGTAGACTACATCGCTGATAACTACGGTGACCACGAGGGTGATATAACCGACAAGGAAATCAACGACGCCCTCCTCTCCTACTATAAGGCATATGCGGATTCTCTCGCAAAGGGCGAGGAGCCCGTGATTCCCGATGACGTAGTCATCCCCGACGGAATTGAAATCCCCGAGGGTACCGAGGGTTCTGAAGGCTGATAATTAACGCAATATAACAAAAAACCGAGCCATTAACTCAACACGGGTTAGTGGCTCGGCTATTTTTATTGTCGGTTTTCGTAGAGTGAGCCTTGGGATAGCCCCTCACCATCAAGCTTCTCTCTCACAAGATTTATCACCTTATTTTTATCTCTGTTCCACTCCGGCGCGACAAGCATGCCATCGGGACAATCACCGGTGATGCGATGCACTACGATATCCGGCTTCAATCTCGCCAAGGATCTTGCGCAAAGGCGCGCGTATTCCTCAAGCGACGGAGGCTCGTATTTCCCTCTATGATACATCTCGGCAAGGGCTGTACCCTCCATAACGTAGATGGAATGGATCTTGACCCCCCACGACCCTTGCTCGTTTATCAGGTCGACGGTAGAGTCGGTCTCAGCCTCTCCCTCACCGGGTAACCCGATGATCATATGCGTAACAAAGGGGATACCGTGTGAAGTTAAGCACTTAGCAGCGCGCTTGTAGACCTCGGTTTTATAGCCGCGGTTGATAACCGATGCAGTCTTATCCGATGCGGTCTGAAGCCCAAGCTCAACCCATACGTCAACGCGGTCACGGTATGAGGCTATAAGATCGGCTATCTCTTCATTTATACAATCGGGACGCGTGCCTATGGCGAGGGCAACTATCCTCCCATCAATAAGCGCGCTGTCGTATCTTTCCTTAAGCACTTCCGTCGGAGCATAGGTGTTGGTAAAATTCTGGAAATAGGCGATATAGAGCGTATCACTCTTACCCTTAGCGAGATAAGACTCTACCTGCTCGCGAATACCGACGCTCGGATCAATATGCTCGCCTGCTCCGCGCTCTCCGCAATATATACATCCGCCCGTGCCGCACGTACCGTCCCTGTTCGGACAGCCGAAGCCGCCGTCAATGCATATTTTTGATACCTTCGATTTATATTTTTCCTTTAAGAATGAACTGAAATTTCTGTACAGCATGCGTTTTCCTCTATCTTTAAGTCGTGGGCGTGTGAGGTTTTCGCCGTATTCCCTGCCCTTTAGCCAATGCCAACCGTAATCGGTGGCAATACTATTCTACCATACTTTTTCACGGTTGTACAGACTTTTTTGAAAAAACATGTTGACAAATCAACAAGTGTGTGCTATAATGCCAGAAGTTGAAAATTCAACAAGTTGGAGGTATTATGTTAGACAGATACGAAAGCTTTACCGTAACGATATTGAAAATCCATCGGGCAATACAGAAGATCAAGTCCGAGGAGATGGCGGAATACAACCTCAAGATCCATCACGTCTCCTGCATCTATTATCTCTTTAAGGAGGGCTCGCTCACGGCAACCGAGCTGAGGGATATATGCGGAGAGGATAAGGCGTACATCTCGCACTCGCTGAAGTACCTTGAGGAAAACGGTTATATATCCTGCAGCTCCAATGCAAAAAAGAGATACAACGCCCCCTTCTCCCTAACCGAAAAGGGCCTTGAGATCGGCTCTCACGTCGCAGGTAAGATAGATGCGGTGCTTGAGCCCGCGGGCGAAGGTATGGACGACACCGAGCGTGAGGTCTTCTACCGTTGTCTCAATCTTATCAGCAACAATCTCGAGCAAATATGCGAGAAATACACCAAGAATAATTAATTTGAAAAGGAATACGTTATGATTTCAAACAAGAAACACGTAGTTAATCCGTCTTATACCTTCACAAACGTCAGAGACCTTGTGGAATGGGCGGCCAAAGAGCGCCCCGAATCCGACAGATACGCATTCTCCTATCGCACAAATCCTCACGATAAAGAGACTACGAGAATCAGCTATACCGCCTTCAGAGATGACGTGCGCGCGCTCAGCTCCGAGTTCCTCGCAAGAGGCTGGCAGGGCAAGCACATCTGTGTCATAGGAAAGGCGAGCTACGAATGGGTGCTCGTATACTACGCCGCAATGTGTACAAACTCAGTGCTTGTTCCTCTCGACCGCGACTGGACCAAAGAGGACCTCGCGGACACCGTAGCAAAGGCGAAGACAAATATCCTTATCTGCGACTCGGATATCCCCGAAAGATGCGAGTACATCAGTGAGCACGTAAGCCTTGACGAAGCTCCTTACCTCATAAGCACAAAGGAAGGCGAAAACACGGTAAAATCGCTTTTAGAGGCGGGACGTGTTAAGTTTAACGAGAACACCGAGCCTTATTTTGCTACCACCATCAACCCCCAGAAGATGTCCCTCCTCGTCTTTACCTCGGGTACTACCGGTAAGGGCAAGGGCGTTATGCACTGTCAGAATGCGATCCTCTCGGACATCTACAACGCGCTCCATTATATCGATTACGGAAGAAACACAATTTCCGTCCTTCCTCCCCATCACACCTTCGGCTCGACCATTATGTTCATCGGCCACGTGATGATCGGAAGCGAGGTATATCTCTCCTCGGGTATCCGCTACGTAGCGAATGAGATCAAGGACGTAAAGCCCGAGCATCTCATTCTCGTGCCCCTCTATCTTGAGACCTTCTACCGCAAGATACTCGCTAATCTCGACGCCAAGGGCAAGACCAAGCTTGTCTTCAGAATGATGAAGGTCTGCAAGATTCTCCGCTTCTTCGGCATAGATATCCGCAGAAAGGTATTTAAGGAGATACTCGACGCCTTCGGCGGCAATCTCAGAATGGCTATCTCGGGAAGCGCTCCTCTAAGCCGCGAGATACTCGATTTCTACCACGGTATAGGCATTACCCTTCTCAACGGCTACGGCATCACCGAGTGCGCACCCCTCATCTCGGTTAACAGAAGCAAGAACAACGTTATCGGCAGTATCGGAAACGTTATCGACGACTGCTTCGTAAAGATCGACGAGCCCAACGAGGACGGCGAGGGTGAGATCCTCTTCAAGGGACAGAACGTGATGCTCGGCTACTATGAGAACGACGAGGCGACCGCCGACTCATTCAAGGACGGATACTTCAGAACAGGAGACTACGGCAAGCTCGATAAAAACGGCGTGCTCTACATCACCGGCCGTAAGAAAAACCTCATCATACTCTCCAACGGTAAGAACGTATATCCCGAGGAGATCGAGAACGAGCTCTCGACAACTCCCGGTATTCAGGACATAATCGTCTACGAGGGCAAGTCCAAGCGCGGTATTTCCTACAACAATATCGTCGCGGAGATCTACCCCGAGGCTGAGTTTATCGAGAAGAACGGAATCACAGATGCTTACTCTTACTTCAAGCCCTTCATCGACGAGTACAACAAGTATGCCGTACCCTACAAGAAGATCGGCATTCTCAAGATCCGTGCAGAGGAGTTCCCCAAGAATACTCTCAGAAAGATCATGAGATTCAAGCTCGACACTACCATTGACTGATAAAACTAAACATATTTAACAAAAAGCGGCGGTTCTTAGTATGAAAATTCTAAGTCCGTCGCTTCTCTTTTCTCCCGCTCTACCCCTTGACAAAAAGCGTATATATATGTTATAATAAACAGAAAATATATATAGTTTATTTTTCGGAAAGGAAAACGGCTATGAAGGCTATCTTTCAGGACGCTAAGGTATACGCTATGGGCGAAATCAAAAAGCAGACTATGCTTCTTGACGGCGCTACCCTTTCTGTTTTCACGGGTGACGTATCCCTTATGGGTTGCCCCGTGTATGATAATATTGCTATTTTTCCCGGTTTCTGTGATGTTCACGTGCATTTCAGAGAACCGGGCTTTTCTTATAAAGAGACCATAGCGTCGGGCTCTCGCGCCTCTGCGCGCGGAGGTTATACCGCGGTATGCACGATGCCAAATCTCGTCCCGCCGCCAGACTGTCCCGAGAATCTGAAGATACAGACGGACATAATCGAGCGCGACTCGGTAATCGCAACCTTCCCCTACGGCACTATAACAAAGGGGCAGGCAGGCGAGGAGCTCTCGGACATGGAGGGCATGAAGGACGCGGTAATAGGCTACTCTGATGACGGCAAGGGCATACAGACCGCGGAGCTGATGACCGCGGCTATGGAAAAGGCTCGCTCGCTCGATAAGATGATAGTCGCTCACTGCGAGGACAATTCCCTCTTACGCGGCGGATATATCCACGACGGAGATTATGCAAAGCTACACGGTCACAGGGGTATATGCTCGGAGAGCGAATTCGGACAGATAGCGCGCGACCTTGAATTAGTTAAGACGACCGGATGTAAATACCACGTCTGCCACATCTCCACCAAGGAGAGCGTTGACATAATAAGACGCGCGAAGGCAGAGGGCGTGGACGTCACCTGCGAGACAGGTCCCCACTACCTCACAATGTGCGACCTTGATATAGGGGATCACGGCAGATTCAAGATGAATCCGCCGATAAGAAGCTCCGCTGACCGCGACGCGCTCGTCGAGGGAATCAAGGACGGCACGGTGGATATGATAGCCACCGACCACGCGCCCCACTCTGCGGAGGAAAAGTCGCGCGGACTTGAAAAGAGCAATATGGGAGTCGTCGGTATAGAGACCGCCTTCCCTATCTCATACACCTACCTTGTAAAAACGGGAATTATTACTCTCGAGAGGCTCATCGAGCTTCTGTCGGTAAAACCAAGAGAGAGATTCGGCATCACATCGGACGCGGGCTTTACCGTATTTGATCTCGGTGATGAATATAACGTAGACCCCGCCGACTTCCTGTCGATGGGCAAGAGCACGCCCTTTGAGGGATGGAGTGTGTACGGCAGATGCCTTGCAACCGTCTATGACGGAAAGGTAGTATACGAGAGTGAGAAGCTCGGTGAAAGTGTTAATAAATCGGAGGAAATATAAAATGGCCAAGAGAAAAGACTTAAAAAGAATTATGATCATCGGCTCAGGCCCTATCGTAATAGGACAGGCCGCAGAGTTTGACTATGCGGGCACGCAGGCGTGTCTTGCGCTCAAGGAGGAGGGCTATGAGGTAATACTCGTCAACTCAAACCCCGCGACGATAATGACCGACACTACCGTAGCGGACAAGGTCTACATGGAGCCTCTCACGCTCGAGTACGTGGCAAAGATCATCAGATACGAAAGACCCGACGCGATAGTCCCCGGCATCGGTGGACAAACCGGTCTTAACCTCGCAATGCTCCTCGAGAAGAAGGGCATACTTAAGGAGAGCGGCGTAGAGCTGCTCGGTACCTCCAGCGAGAGTATCGAGAGAGCTGAGGACAGAGAGCTCTTCAAGGAGCTGTGTGAATCCATCGGCGAGCCGGTTATTCCCTCCGATATAGCAAACACACTTGAGGAGGCTGTCGAGGCAGCATCAAAGATCGGTTACCCCGTAGTGCTCCGCCCCGCATTCACCCTCGGCGGTACTGGCGGCGGCTTCGCTTACAGCGAAAAGGAACTGCGCGAGCTTGCAGTAGGCGCGCTTGCGGCATCTCCCGTTCATCAGGTTCTCGTTGAGAAGAGTGTCAAGGGCTTCAAGGAGATTGAGTTTGAGGTTATGAGAGACGGCGCGGATAACGCCATCACCATCTGCGGTATGGAAAACATCGATCCCGTAGGTGTACACACCGGTGACTCTATGGTAGTAGCTCCCATTCTCACTCTTTCTAAAGAAGATGAAAAGATGCTCAACGATAGCGCCATCAAGCTTATCAGAGAGCTCAAAATAGAGGGTGGATGTAACGTTCAGTTTGCATTAAACCCCAATTCCTCGGAATATTACCTCATCGAGGTTAACCCGAGAGTTTCCCGCTCGTCTGCACTTGCATCTAAGGCATCGGGCTTCCCCATCGCACGCGTCACCGCTAAGATCGCGGTAGGTATGACGCTCGATGAGATCGAGGTATCCGGCGCTCCCGCTATAAATGAGCCGAGACTTGACTACATCGTAGCTAAGTTCCCTCGCTTCCCCTTCGACAAGTTTACCTCCGTACCCAACAAGCTCGGCACGCAGATGAAGGCGACCGGTGAGTGTATGGGTATAGGCTCCAACCTTGAGGAATGTATCCTTAAGTCGGTGCGCTCACTCGAGATAGGCATTTGCCACCTTCATATGACCAAGTTTGACGGTATGAAGGACAAGGCTATCATTGAATATATCAAGGAGTTCCACGACGACAACGCCTTCGGTATAGCAGAGCTTCTTCGCCGCGGACATACCACCGCCGAGCTCCACGAGATCACCGCTATCACCGAGTACTTCCTCGAGTCCTTCAAGAAGATAACCGATATGGAGGCTGAGCTCAAGGCTAACGTCAAGTCGGCGGACGTGCTCAGAAAAGCAAAGACCATGGGCTTCTCGGACAAGTATATCGCGAAGCTCTGGGGCTGCAGTGAGCTTGACGTCGTAGACGTAAGAAAGCAGAATGGCATTATCCCCACCTTCCGCATGGTTGACACTGCACACGCAGGCGCGTATATTCCCTACTTCTACTCCTCCTACACCGGAGAAAATCAGTCCGTACTCACAAACAGAAAGAAGGTGCTCGTACTCGGCGCAGGTCCTATCCGTATCGGTCAGGGCGTTGAGTTCGACTACTCCACCGTACACGCGGTAAACACCATTCGTAACTGTGGCTACGAGGCTATCATCATAAACAACAACCCCGAGACGGTATCCACCGACTACACCACCGCGGACAAGCTCTACTTCGAACCCCTCACCGTTGAGGACGTAATGAACGTTATCGACTTTGAAAAGCCCGACGGCGTTATCGCATCGCTCGGCGGACAGACCGCGATCAACCTCGCAGAGCCCCTTGCAAAGCGCGGCGTTAAGATCATCGGTACAGACTGCGAGGCTATCGACAGAGCGGAAAACCGCGACACCTTCGAAAAGATCCTCGAGGAGCTCGGTATCCCCCAGCCCAAGGGACAGGCGGTAACCAAGATCGAGGACGGCGTAAAGGTCGCGAAGACGGTCGGCTACCCCGTGCTCGTACGTCCCAGCTTCGTGCTCGGCGGACGCGCAATGCAGCTCGTAGGCAACGAGGAGCAGCTCAGAAACTACCTCAAGACCGCGGTTGAGATCGACGAGGACAAGCCCGTTCTCGTAGACCACTACATTCAGGGTAAGGAGGTTGAGGTCGACGCTATCTGTGACGGCCGCGACGTATTCGTAGCGGGTATTATGGAGCTTGTAGAGCGCACGGGTGTACACTCGGGTGACTCCATCAGCGTTTATCCCGCATACTCCATCTCCAACAAGGTCAAGGGCAAGATCCTCTCCTACTCCAAGGCACTCGGTCTCGGAATAGGCATTGTCGGTCTGTTCAATATTCAGTTCATCGTTGACGATAAAGAAGACGTATATATCATCGAGGTTAACCCCCGCTCCTCGAGAACTGTTCCCTTCCTCTCCAAGGCTACGGGATACAGCCTCGCGGACATCGCGACCGAGGTAATCCTCGGCAAGAGCCTCAAGGAGCTCGGCATCTTCGACCTCTATCCCGAGGAGAAGAAGAGATGGTACTGCAAGGTACCCGTATTCTCCTACAAGAAGATCAACGGCATTGACGCTTACCTCTCCCCCGAGATGAAGTCCACCGGTGAGGCTATCGGCTATGACGACGACCTCTACCGCGCATTCTACAAGGCGCTTCAGGCATCGGGCATGACCGTGCAGAATTACGGCACAGTATTCGTAACTCTCGCAGACTCCGACAAGGAGGAGGCGCTCCCGCTTATCAGAAGATTCTACAACCTCGGCTTCAACATCGAGGCAACGCGCGGCACCGCAACGTACCTCAAGGAGCACGGCATCAGAACGAGAATCAAGAAGAAGATCAGCGAGGGCTCAAACGATATCCCTGAGGCAATCAGACAGGGACATATCGCATACGTTATCAACACCTCTAAGCTCGACTCCACCGACTCTCAGAAGGACGGCTACGAGATCAGAAGCCTTGCTGTTGAGACCAACACGACTATGTTCACCTCTCTTGACACGGTAAGAGTTCTTCTTGACGTGCTTGAGGATATCACCATCACCATCTCCACCATTGACAGCTAAGGAGAGAAAATGAAAGACACCTATTTCACTTTGATTAAAAACGAGAAGATCGCCAGGGGTACCTACCTTTCGGTGCTCGAGGGCGATACCTCGGATATAATCGCGTCCGGTCAGTTCGTCAACATCAAGCTTGACGGTCTTTACCTGCGCAGACCCATATCCGTGTGCGACGTAGAGGGCGACAGACTCACTATCATATACAAGGCGGTAGGCGTTGGCACCGAGAAGATGGCAGCCACCCCCGTTGGAGAAAAATGGCTCACCCTCACAGGCCTTGGAAACGGCTATAACCTCGCAAAATCCGGACACGCCCCCCTGCTTATCGGCGGAGGCGCGGGCGTTCCGCCTATGTACTACCTTGCGAAAAAGTTGGTAGCCGAAGGAAAGACTCCTACGGTTATCCTCGGCTTCGGTAAGGCTGACGAGGTCTTCTTTAAGGAGGAGTTTGAGGCTCTCGGTCTTAAGGTCCTCGTCACAACGGTTGACGGCTCCTATGGTATAAAGGGCTTTGTCACCGACGCTATGGACGGCCTTGACTACACCTACTTCTACACCTGCGGTCCCGAGCCTATGCTGAGGGCCGTGTATAACAAAACGACCACAAGCGGTCAGTTCAGCTTCGAGGAAAGAATGGGCTGCGGCTTCGGCGCTTGCATGGGATGCACCTGCAAGACCAAGTACGGCTACAAGAGAATCTGCCGTGACGGCCCCGTGCTCGAGAAGGAGGAGATCATATGGTAAACACTAAGGTTAAGCTCTGCGATATAGAGCTCGATAACCCCATTATCCCCGCCAGCGGCACGTTTGGCTTCGGCTATGAATTCGCAGAGCTCTACGACATCAACATACTCGGCTCGCTCTCCTTCAAGGGAACGACGCTTGAGCCCCGCTTCGGTAACCCCTGCCCGAGAATCGCAGAGTGTGACTCGGGAATGCTCAACGCGGTAGGTCTTCAGAATCCCGGCGTTGACAAGGTAATCGCGGAGGAGCTCCCTAAGCTCAGGCAGGTATTTAAGAAGCCCTCTATGGCTAACGTATCGGGATTTTCGCTCGAGGAATACGTCGAAACCGTTAGAAAACTCGACACGGTAGGGGACATCGGCTGGTTTGAGGTTAATATTTCCTGTCCCAACGTTCACGGCGGCGGAATGAGCTTCGGCACCTCTCCCGAGATGGCGGAGACTGTTACACGCGCGGTGCGCGAGGTAACAAAGAAGCCTATAATCATCAAGCTTTCCCCCAACGTTACCGACATCGTATCGATAGCGAAGGCGTGCGAGGCAGGCGGCGCTGACGGCGTCAGCCTTATCAATACCCTGATGGGTATGAGAATCAATCTTAAGACGAGAAAGCCTATCATCGCAAACAAAACCGGCGGATTCTCCGGTCCCGCGATCAAGCCCATAGCGGTAAGAATGATCTACCAGGTATACGATGCGGTCAAGATTCCGATCGTAGGCATGGGCGGCGTATCGACGGCTGAGGACGTCATCGAGCTTATGCTCGCGGGCGCTACCGCGGTTGAAGTCGGAGCGGCAAACCTCATCAACCCCTATGCATCTAGAGACATCATTCTCGATTTGCCGAGGGCAATGGAAAAGTACGGAATAAAATCACTTGAAGAAATAATAGGAGGCGCACACTAATGGGTAAGGACGTTATTATTGCTTGCGACTTTGCAAGCGCAGAGGAAACCTTTAAGTTTCTTGACAAGTTTGAGGGCAAGAAGCCCTTCGTAAAAATCGGTATGGAGCTCTACTACGCAGAGGGTCCCTCTATCGTAAGAGAGATCAAGGCAAGAGGACACAAGATATTCCTCGACCTCAAGCTCCACGATATCCCCAACACAGTTAAAAAGGCTATGGCGGTGCTCTCAAGACTCGACGTAGATATGACCAACCTCCACGCATCCGGCACAGTTGCTATGATGGAGGCTGCTCTTGAGGGACTCACCCGTCCCGACGGCACACGCCCCCTGCTTATCGCAGTAACACAGCTCACCTCCACCAGCCAGGAGAGAATGGAAAACGACCTTCTCATCAAGGAACCACTCGACGAGGTTGTTCTTCACTATGCTAACAACGCGAAGATCGCAGGTCTTGACGGCGTAGTCTGCGCTCCCCTTGAAGCAGGCAAGGTGCACGACAGATGCGGTAACGGCTTCGTAACCGTAACACCCGGCGTAAGATTCGCAGACGGTGACGTTGGCGACCAGGTAAGAGTTACCACTCCCGAAAGAGCAAAGGAGCTCGGCTCGGACTACATCGTAGTAGGCAGACCTATCACCGCGGCTGCTGACCCCGTAGCGGCATACGAAAGATGCGTTAAGGAATTTGTCGGCTGACCGACAAATTCCAGTGCAAAATGCAGAGTGCAGAGTGCAGAGTTAAGTTAGCGGGAGTAGGTTATGCAAAGATCAATTATTGAAGGAAAAAGCTTCGATTTTGCAATAAGGATCGTAAAGTTGTACCGATACCTTTGTGAAGAAAAAAAGGAATACGTTTTATCGAAACAGCTTTTGAGAAGCGGGACTAGCATTGGTGCAAATGTAACTGAAGCTCAGCGAGGACAATCGAAGCCGGATTTTTATTCTAAAATGGCAATTGCTTTGAAGGAAGCTAACGAAACTCACTATTGGATTCGCCTTTTGCACGCAAGTGAATATCTGAACGATAAGGAATATTCAAGCTTAAATTCGGATATTAACGAGATTATATCCATTTTAGTGGCAATTTGTGTCACAAAAGAAAAATGAAAATAATACCCAAACTACTATAACTCTGCACTCTGCATTCTGCACTCTGCACTTGTTATATGATCGATAGGAGAACAAAATCAATGTTATCGTACAAGAGAGAATTTATTCAATTTCTAGAGGGCGCGGGCGTTCTCAAGTTCGGAGATTTCACCGCTAAGAGCGGAAGAAAGATCCCCTACTTCATCAACGCGGGCGACATCAAGACCGGCGAGCAGATCTCTAAGCTCGGCGAGTTCTACGCAAGAGCGTACAAGGAGAAGCTCGGCGACACTAAGGCCGTACTCTACGGCCCCGCATACAAGGGTATCTCTATCGCGGTATCGAGCGCGGTTGCTCTTGCCAAGGAAGGCCTTGATCTCCCCTTCTTCTTCAACAGAAAAGAGGCTAAGGATCACGGCGAGGGCGGTATCTTCGTAGGATATACCCCGAAGGCAGGTGAGAACATCGTAATCGTTGAGGACGTTATCACCGCGGGCACCGCTATCCGCGAGAGCATGGAGATACTCTCCTCTCTCAAGGACACCAAGGTAGTTGCTACCTTCGTTATGGTTGACCGTAAGGAAAAGGGCAAAACCGAGAAGTCTGCCATGGCAGAGGTTGGCGAGGAATTCGGATTCCCCGTATACTCCGTAGTTGACGTATACGATATCATCGAATATCTCGAGGAGGACGAGGCAAACCGCGAGAACGTGGAGCGCATCAAGAGATACCTCGAGGTCAACGGAGCAAAGGCGTAATGAGAAATCTTATAGATATCCTCGACTTTTCCACCGAGGAGATTGACGGACTTATCGCGGTTGCAAACGATATAATCGACAACCCCGAAAAGTATCGCGACGTATGTCACGGAAAAATACTCGGCACACTCTTCTTTGAGCCCTCGACAAGAACAAGGCTCAGCTTCACCTCGGCAATGATGTCGCTCGGCGGACAGGTGCTCGGCTTTGACAACGCGGCATCCTCATCCACCGCAAAGGGCGAGACCGTGCAGGATACTATCCGTATGGTATCCGCCTACTCGGATATTATCGCTATGCGTCATCCTAAAGAGGGCGCGCCCATCGCGGCGTCGAGAGTTGCGACCGTACCCATTATCAACGCGGGCGACGGCGGACACTATCACCCCACGCAAACTCTCACCGACCTTATCACCATCAAGCGTAAGTCGGGCAGATTTGATAACCTCACAGTAGGTATCTGCGGCGACCTCAAGTACGGAAGGACCGTCCACTCGCTTATCGCGGCTATGTCGAGATACGAGAACGTGAAGTTTGTGCTTATCGCACCCGACGAGCTTGTGCTCCCCGATTACGTCAAGGAGGAGTTCTTAAAGACGAGCGAGTACACCGAGACTGAGGATCTTGAGGGTGCTATTCCCTCCCTCGACATTCTCTATATGACGAGAATTCAAGCTGAGAGATTCGCGGACAGAGATGAGTACGAGAGACTCAAGGACAGCTATATCCTTGATGCAAGTAAACTTAAATGTGCAAAATCTGCACTTTCTATACTCCATCCGCTGCCCAGAGTAAACGAGATCGCCGTTGATGTTGACGATGATCCGAGAGCTCATTACTTTGAGCAGGCGGCTCTCGGCAGATACATAAGAATGGCTCTTATCTTAAAGCTTCTTGACACTAAGGGTATCGACGACAGACGCACCGACGGTGAGGAGGATCCCACCCTCGAGTGCAGAAATCCCCATTGCCTCACCCTTACCGAAAGAGGTATAAAGAAACTCTTTAAGGAAGGCAAGTGCATCTATTGCGACCAGACAGCATTTAAGATCTGAGATAAAACGAAGCCTTAATGTCCGGTATATAGAATTAAATAATCAAAAAAGAGCAAATACGCAAGAGAAAAATCTTGTATATCTGCTCTTTTTTTAGTAAAGTAACTCGCAAAGGCTCGAAGTGATGTGATGTTTGCCCACTGTGTCACAGGCGCAACACCATTCACGCAGTGAACATCACTGCTGAAGGCAATATCATTTGCCCGTAAGGGCAACCATCATTTAGCGTGAATGCTCTATCAAGAGCATCACGCTATCTTTACCCTTCCTTTTTCTTTGGTCCGCGGCGCTTTGCCGCAGTCTTGACGTCGTTGTAGGAATTAAGATAGAGATTTATCGTTGTCTCAAGAGTTTCTCTGAGCGCCTGTCTCATAGGCTCGGGCATTGACCTTGAGCGTCTGTAAAGCTTGAGAAGGTGGAGCTCCTCCTCGGAGAGCTCGGAGGTATCGCGTCTGAGCGGCATATCCATCAGCTCACCAATGTTGACCTTGAACTCCTCGGAGAGCTTCGGAAGCATTCTCATGAAGGAGGCACTTCTTGCGCGGCGCCAGTTGTTGACGGTCTTGTCGCTAAGGCCCATTGCACGCTCAAATGCCGCGTCGCTCTCGAACTCGGATTCGATGAGTGCAAGTATTCTAGCTCTTATGCGCTCGGTATTATCAGCCTTCATCTTTTCTTCCCCTTTCCTCCGTGTTTAGTACCCTTTCCTCTCGGTGCATCGAGGTAGAAGGGGCGCTTTTTATCCTCTTCTCTGTCGGTTTTACTCGACACGGGTGCCATCTTCGGCTTATTTTCCGCCGTACTTTTCTTTGGTATAGGCTTCTTCGGTGCGTTCTTCTTGGTGCTGAAGCCAAACGATCCGAGCTTCTCGCCGAGGGCGAAATATTCGCCGTGAGCATACGCCATAAGTCCCGCCTTGTCAAAGCGTATCTTGCCCGCCTCGTCGATAATAGACTCATCCGCGGAAACGCTCACTATGTCTGCGATGAACACGTCGTGAGTGCCCATCGGGATAACCTCAACTACCCTGCACTCAAGAGCGAAGGGACACTCCGCAATAGTGGGTGCGGACACTTCCTTACTCTCAATTTTCGTGAGACCGCACTCCTTGAATTTATCTACCTTTGCTCCGGTATAGATACCCGCGTAATCAACGACTCTTGCCTGCTTTGCGGTGGTGAGATTGATAACAAACTCGCCCTTTGCCTTCAGCATCTTGTACGAGTGTCTCTCGGGGCGCACGGAGATGTAGGTCCTCGGCGGAATGGTGGAAAGTATACCCGTCCAACCGATGGTAATTATATTTGAGCTTTCCATATCGCCGACCGTAACCATAACGGGCGGCAAGGGAGCGGTCAGAGCTCCCGCCTTAAAGCTTTTTCTTGCCATTCTTTATCTACTCTTTTCTTTAATCTGAAAGTGTCTTTATTATAGCTTTTCGTTCTTTCTCTCGCCCTCGAGCATACCTATCCAGAGCTTGGTGAGAATACAGTCGGGCACGAGCTTGAAGAGAAGGTGCTGAAGCTTGGTGTACCAATTCGTAACGTACATAGCCTTGCCCTTTATCGAAGCCTTGATACAGCCTCTTACAACGTCCTCGCACTTAAGCAGGGGCTTCATTGACTTCGGGTGAGTATTACCGTTGGCGGTGGACTTTCCGAGAAATTCGGTCTCTACCCAACCGGGGCAGAAGCAGGTCGCGCGGACGCCGTATTTCTTCAGCTCATAATTAAGCGACTTGGTATAGTGGAGCACAAACACCTTGCTCGAGGAGTAGATGTTGAAATAAGGGAGGGGCGTGAAGCAGGATCCGCTGCCAAGCTGAATGATCCTTCCGCCAATCTCCATATAAGGAACGGTCATATGTGTCAGAAGCACGAGAGCCTTGGCATTGAGGTCGATCATCTTGATAACCTCGTCCTCGGATATCTCGTCAAAGGCTCCGAAGTTACCGAAGCCCGATGCATTGATAAGGAAGCTGACCTCGGGCTTCTCATCCTCGAGAGCCGAGCGCACCTTATTGATACCATCCATCGTGGTGAGGTCTGCGCCGATTATCTTCGCCTTTACTCCGAGCTCGTCGGCAAGCCTTTGCATTCTCTCCTCGTTACGCGCTACGAACCAGAACTCGTCGCATATGCCGAGCCCCGCGAGCTGACGCGCAAACTCACTGCCTATTCCACCGGACGCGCCGGTTATAATTGCTAAAGACATCTCTGTCTCCTTTCAAAGTCAACTGTTTTCATTTTTGAGAGCCTCGGAGAATATTCTCTCGATCTCACCATAGGTCAGGGCGCGATTGATCTCTGCCCTTATCTTAGCCGCGCCGCGGAAGGAGTGCAGGTAGGAGGCTATCTGCTTTCTTGCCTCGGGTACCGCAACCCCCTCGCCCTTATCCTCGATAGAAAGTCTTAACTGCCACAGAGCAATCTCTACTCTCTCATCAAGTGTCGGCGGTGTATATTTCTTACCGTCAAGGGCTGAGATGATCTCACCGAAGATAAACGGATTACCCACAGCGCCTCTGCCAATCGCAATTCCGTCGGCTCCGGTTTCACCAAGCATCGATATCGCGTCCGAGGCGGAAAGCACATCTCCGTTGGCAATAACGGGAATATGCACACTCATCTTTACTTTTTTGATGGTTTCGCGGTCGACATCACCCGAGTACATCTGTATCTTGGTTCTGCCGTGAACGGTGATAAGCTCTGCTCCGCCCGCCTCGGCGGCAAGCGCGCATTCGACGGCGTTGATCTTATCGGCGCTTACACCCGTACGATGCTTTACAGTAACGGGCAAGTCGGTATTTTCCTTAACCGACTTAACTATGCGATAAATAAGGTCGGGATCACGCATAAGAGCCGAGCCCTCGCCGTTTGAGAAGATCTTATGTACGGGGCAGCCCATATTGATATCAATAGCGGACGGAGCTACGTAGCCATCGCCCCAATCTCTATGGGTAAGAATCTCTGTCGCCCTGCCCATCACGTCGGGCTCGCTGCCGAATATCTGCAAGGCAACCGGTCCCTCGTCATCTCTTATTCTCGCTAAGGAAAAGGTCTTTTTATCGCCGAAGGTCACCGCCTTGGCGCTTATCATTTCGGTCACGGAATACTCCGCGCCCATTTCGTGACAGACACGGCGCATCGCCCTGTCCGAGAAGCCCGCCATCGGCGCTAAGAAAACACCGTGGCGAAGCTCTGTATTTCCTATTTTCATCTTATAAGGCTGAGGATAGTAGCCGCCATTCCGTCAAGAGGAATGGAAGTGATAAAATCAATGCCGATGATCTTTAAAACAGTCATCAGGACAATGCACAGCACGTAGAATGAAGCGCCGACAATAGCGGAGATTCCACACACCTTTGCATAGTCGCGTCTTGTCTCTTCCTCCCTGAGGATAATCCAGAGAACAAAGCCTAGAATAGGCATACCCAAGCAAACGTTGGCAAGAGCGCCCTTTGCCGCAGAGCGAGCCTTGCCGGGGTGACTGTATCTCCAGAGGAACCAGATAACGAGACCCGCCTCCCAGCAAAGGAAGGAAACGATGGCAATAAGCTTGCTGCCCTCGGTATCGTAGGACACGGTGTGTCCGGGATTATACATATTGAAGGGGTTGTTGTTAACGCGCGGATTATCGCCGCTTACGCGAGCGCCGCAGCTGGGGCAGAAGATAGCGTTTTCATCAATGCTATTTCCGCAATATCTACAATATTTCATATTTTCTCCTTTTCAAAAAGGGATAGCCATAAGGCTTTTTTCAGGGCTTTACCGCCCTACCGTGTTAATTTATTTGATATTTAAGTGATCTATGACCGTAATTTGAGAGGCGTCATATTCCGAGCCGTCCGAGGAAAGCGAGCCGAGCGCCACGGTCTTATTCTCTCCGTGGTAATCACTGCCTCCCGACACGAGAAGACCACGCTCGCAGGCAAGAGAGATAAGCAGCTCTCTGTCTTCCCTACTGTATCTTGAATAGAAGCACTCAAGTCCCATAAGTCCCATAGACTTAAGAGCCGAAACTCGCTCGGTAAGCTCATCAACAGATATGCGAGGCTCTCTTTCTCCGCCGAGAGGATGAGCATAAACCGGAATTCCTCCCGCGGCGAGTATTGCCGATATGGCCTCCGCCGCATCTATCCTGTCATCGGGGAAACCGCCGACCTTCAGATATTTATCGAAGGCGTTGGCTACGTCAAGAGCAAGACCGCGCTTGATTATCAATCTGGCAAGATGAGGTCTTGCGACCGAGTTAAGCGAGTGAAGCCAGGCTATCTCCTCATCGGTAAACTCTATGCCGAAGTGCTCCTTGAGATACTTAAGGCGAGCCTCAAGCTTGAAAAGCCGCATTTCCCTGCCGTGTCTTATAGCGGCAAGTAGCGTCTCGTCCTTAGGATCAAAGCCGTAGCCGAGGATATGGCAGTCGAAGCCATCTTTCCCCTCTGTACAGCAGGAGAACTCTATACCCGTGATGACTTTTACGCCCTCATCGGGAAGTCCGATCGCCTCAAGCGAGCCCGCGATTGTATCGTGGTCGGTGATGGAAATCACCTCAAGTCCCACCTCGCGCGCCTTGGCGATAAGCTCACTCGGAGTATCCGAGCCGTCCGAGGCGGTGGTATGAAGATGTAGATCTATTCTTTTACGCATTTTCTTTGTTTCCGTCCGCTCTGCAAAGCAGCCATACACAGCCGATAAGCAAGCACGCTGTGATAGCACCCGCAAGGAATATCTCCGGAGCGGGAATATACTCGGTAGTCATAGCGTCAGCGCCAGCATTCTCGAGCGGCACGTTCATTGCCTTATTGATTCCGTTGCCTATCATAGGGCCGACTATCATGGGGATAAGAACGCTAAATACCATTCTCACACCCTGCAATTTGCCCGCCGACTCGGGGGGCGTGTTATCTCTTACGATAGCGCCGGTCAGAGCCGAAACGAAAATGTAGCCCGTTATCATAACGAATCCTGCAATACCGAAGAGTATGAGAGTTGCGATATGGCCCATTCCCTTCGCAAGATACATAGCAAAGAGTCCTAAAGCCATGACCGCGGATGCGATATAAAGAAGCCTTCTTTTATCCATTCTGTCGGAGAGTCTGCCGAGAAAGACGTTTATCACCGCGCCAAAAGCAATCGCAACGCCGAATACTATGCTGTATTCAAGCACGCTGAAGCCGAGATACGTCTTCATATAGATGATGAGATAAGGCATAAATATCTGACACGCAATGCCGTATACGAGTATGATAAGGAATGCCGCGTAGAGGCTCTTATTCTCCTTTACCACAGAAGGTCTGAAGCCGTAGAAGATGTCCTTAAGAGTTCCGTTTTTCTCGAGCTCGTCACTGTCCTTGATGATGAAAATACCGACGATACCGCAAGCAGAGATAATAATACCGAGAAGAAGGAATACGGTGGAATATCCTCCGAGCATCTCAACGAGTATACCGAATCCGCCCGCGACTATAAGCATCGCGATAAGCGGAAGGATAGCGAGCACGCCCTCAACTGTACCGCGGAAGGAGGGCTTGGTGTTATCCGTAACCCACGCGTTAAAGCAGGCATCGTTTGCCGTCGAGCCAAAGAGCGTCATAACGCAGTCACCGACTATAACCGCCGTAAGCGTGATGGATACTGCCCTCTCAAGCTCCACGCCGAAAAGACTCATCGTAAGCTCGGGAGAAAGATAGCCGAAAATCGCCACGGTCACGCCCCAGATGGCGTAGCCGACAGATATGAATTTACGTCTGTTACCGACCTTGTCCGAGATCGCACCCGCAACGAGAGTAGCAACCGTCGCCATAACGCCGCTGAGCTGTACCATAAGGGTGATAGCGCTGAGATCCTTGGCAACCGTGTCAAATACAAAGAGGTTGAAGTACATATTCTCAACACTCCACGCTATCTGTCCGACAAGGCCGAAGAGTATGAGAATTATCCAATTATTCTTGCCAAAAGTCTGTTTGCCCATCATTATTACTCCTCATCGTCAAGATCGGCGAGAATTTCATCGAGCAGGTCCTCAGGCTCGTCGTCAAAGAGCTCATCAGACTCCTCGAGCTCGTCGAGCAGATCCTCATAGACCTTGAAGACCGCGTCGATCACAGCGTCATCTGTAACGAGGCTAAGCGTCTTTTTACCTTCCTCGCCGGTCTCTATCGAGAAAACGAGTCCCTCGTCCTCACCGATGTCATCAGTGGGAGTAGCGAGCGAGAGGAGGGCGTATATCTTGCCGCTGTGTGGGATGATAGCCACCTGCTCAAACTCGGTGGCCTCACCCTTTTCATTGTAAAGAACTATGTTGTCGTTATTATTCTCGTCGAAGAGCTTGTCAATAGCCGACATATTGTTTTCCATAGTATTCTCCTTAATTATTTCTTTCGTAAATCTCGCGGAACTGTCTTACACAGTCTGCAAAGTCATCGATAGCGCTGGTGATAACCTCAGGCTTGGTCATATCGATGCCCGCAACAAGAAGGCTGTCAAGAGGAGACTTGGAGTTACCGCACTTAAGGAAATCAATGTACTGAGATACATATGCGTCACCCTCATTCTCTATTCTCTTCACTATCGCGGATGCCGCAGAGATACAGGTTGAATATTTGTAAACGTAGAAGCAGGTGTAGAAGTGAGGAATTCTCATCCACTCGTATGCGATCTGCTTGTCAACTGCAACGTCCTTACCGAAGTAGCGCTTAACGAGCTTGTAATACTTCTTGTTGATAACCTCTGCGGTGAGGGGCTCACCCTTTTCAACGAGGGCGTGTATATCTCTCTCGAATTCAGCGAACATAGTCTGACGGTAGAGAGTGCCCTTGTAGGTCTCCATAAGCTCGTTGAGGATATAGAGCTTCTCGGTATCATTCTCCGACTCGCGAAGCTTCTTGTGAGCCATAAGCAGCTCGTTAACGGTAGATGCTACCTCTGCAACGAAGATACGGTAGCTCGAGTTATGAGGCTCGTTGTACTTGATGGAGAAGTAGGAGTGCATCGAGTGGCCTGCCTCGTGAGCGAGTGTTGAAACGTTATCAAAGGTGCCGTTGAAGTTAAGAAGGATGTAGGGCTCAGTGCCGGGGCATCCGGAGGAGAATGCGCCGCCTCTCTTACCCTTGGTGGGATATACGTCTACCCAACCCTTCTCGGTAAGGCCCGCCTTGAGGGTGTTGTAATACTCGTCTCCGAATACCTCAACTGCGGCAAGAGTCTCCTCGACTGCCTCCTCGTAGGTGTACTTCTTGTCAAGCTCGGAGATAAGGGGGGCGTATACGTCATAGAGATGAAGCTTGTCAAGACCGAGAACCTGTCTCTTAAGCTCATAGTAATCGTAAAGGGGCTGAAGGCCGCCGTTTACCGCGGAGATAAGATTGTTGTAGATAACCGGCGTTACCTCGTCGGAGAAGGTGTAGGACTCAATGGAGCTCTTGTAGTTTCTCGCCTTTGCAAGAGTGGTCTTCTCCTTAACGTGGTTGGAGTAAAGAGCAGCGAAGGTGTTGCCAAACTGCTCGTAGGTCTTGTAAAGGGTACGGAAGGCTGCCTGACGCACTTTTCTGTCAGTGCTCATAAGGAAGGGCACGTAGTTGGTGTCGGTGAGCTCTACCTGCTTGCCCTCGGAGTTGCGGATCTTACCGAACTTAAGGTCAGCGTTGGCAAAGAGACTGCGGGTCTGGCTGTTGCCGCCGAGGAAGTCGTGCATCTTGGACATGAGCTGCTCGCACTCATCGGAGAGCATATGAGCCTTCTCTCTTACGATAAGCTCAACTGTACGGCGGAAGGTCTCAAGCGCGGGATATTCGGAAAACCACTTATCAAGAGTTTCTCTTTCAACTCTTAAGATATAAGGGGATACGAACCAGGACACGGTTCCTGCCATAACGGCGAGATTTCTCACTCTGCCGTCAAGAGCCTGATACGCGTTGTTAGCGGTATCAACCGAGAAGTTAAGAGAGGCATACTGCCAGAGCTTCTCGATAACCGCCTCAATGTCGGTCATATCCTTGAGCGCGTTGTAGAGTCCCTCTGCGCTCGAGATGATGGTCTTCTCATGTGCTCCATATGCCTTGATCATCTTCTCGGCCTTAGCGTAATCCTCAAAGAACGCCGCCTCGTCCTTGTATATTACGGACAAGTCCCATTTGTATTTCTTGTCCACATCTTTTCTTTCAAGTGCCATAATTAAAAAATCTCCTTTTGGTTTTTTCTTTCATTCTATCACACTTTCGTACTTTTTACAATAGAATTTTAAATATTTACGAATTGTTCGTTTTTTCATAACAGTCGGTAACTCGGCAAGCTGGTAGAAAAAAGGATGCCGCCAAAGCTCCTTAGCAGCATCCTGAATTATCAATTATTGCACACGCCCCGGCACTTAAGCCCTTGTGCGATCATTTTCTTACGACTCTTTTTCCCTTCACGGTATTGAATGCGTAGTAGATCGTTTCCAGCTTTGGAAGAAGGTAAGACAGTGCCTTATCCTCAATCTCTACCGGCACGCCGTAATACGCCTCTGCTATCGAGCCTGTGATCGCTCCCTGAGTGTCCGCATCTCCGCCGAGCGAGATCGCGTTTCTCACCGCGTCCTCGAAGGAATTTGACTCGAGGAAGCAAACGATAGCCTCGGGCACACTTCTTTGACAGGTGATGAAGGTGCCGTCGTCGACGTTACAGTATTCGCGTATCTTGTCCACCCTGAGCGTTGCTATCTCTGGATAATACCCGATCATTCTCGCGCGTATCTCCTCCATAGAGGCTCCGTTTCTGGCAAGATATATAGCCATAGCCACCGACTCCGCGCCCTTGATTCCCTCGGGGTGATTGTGGGACACCTCTGTCACAAGACGGGAGAAATATTTGACGTCATCTTCACTCTCGGATACCCACGCAACCGGACTGACACGCATCGCGGCGCCGTTGCCGTAGCTGTTGTAAGGCACTGGGTTATACATAAACCAGTTATAGAAGCTTTTGCCCCACGAGGAGCCCTGATGTGCCCTGCCCATCTCCACCATCTTATCCACGACAAAGCGCTGAAAATCCGCCTCGCGCCAACGTCCCTTGCGCAGAGTGAATGCCTGAGCTATGGCCAACGTCATAAGGCTGTCATCGGTATAATGACACATTCCCGTGAAAAGAGGAAATGACTTACTCTTATTATTCTGCCACTCATACTGGCTTCCGACAATATCTCCGACTATCGCTCCGAGCATACGGTAACCTCCTCAAGACTAAATCGATAAGCAACCGCCAAAAGGGCGGCTTTATCTGACAGTATAATTATATCAGACCCCGCAATAAAAGTCAACCGAGAGTCTCCGCCTCATTAATATACACGTGTATTCACTAAAGTATTTACAATTTTTACTGCAAATATATTGTAATTGTTCATAATTATGTGGTATAATGTTTCTGTATTTTTTAAAAAGGATCAAAGAAGATGTTAAATTTAAGATCAATCAAGAAGGATTACGTTACCGCTTCTGAGACGGTACACGCCCTTAAGGGTGTTTCAATTTCCTTCAGAAAAACAGAATTTGTTTCAGTTTTAGGACCTTCAGGCTGTGGAAAGACAACTTTACTTAACATTATCGGCGGTTTAGATCACTACACCGATGGCGATCTGATGATAGGAAGCAGGAGCACCAAGGATTATAAGGACAGTGATTGGGACGTATATCGCAACCACAGTATAGGCTTTATCTTCCAGAGCTACAATCTTATTCCCCACCAGACGATTCTCGGCAACGTCGAGCTCGCCCTGACAATCGCAGGTATAGACAAAGAGGAAAGAGTCAGACGTGCCAAGATTGCACTCGACAGAGTCGGACTCTCCGGACAGTATTATAAGAAGCCCAATCAGCTCTCGGGCGGTCAGTGCCAGAGAGTTGCTATTGCAAGAGCGCTTGTCAACGACCCCGAGATACTTCTTGCAGACGAGCCCACCGGTGCTCTCGACACCGTCACCTCGGTACAGATTATGGATCTCATAAAGGAGATATCCGAGGAGAGACTTGTCATCATGGTAACGCATAACCCCGAGCTCGCCGAAAAGTACTCTACCCGAATTGTCAGACTTCTCGACGGTGAGATCATCGAGGATACCAATCCGATGACCGAGGAGGAGATAGAAGCGGAGCTCCGTGCCGAGGAAGAAGCACGCGCCGAAGAGAAAGCCAGAAGAGCTCTCGATGAAGCGGAAACCAAAACTGCATCAGGCAAGATCAAGGCTATAAGCAAGAAGATAAAAAGCAAACGCCAACAGAAGGCTAAGATGTCCTTATTCACCGCCTTCAAGCTCTCTGCCAGAAACCTCTGGTCCAAGAGAGGAAGAACGGCTCTTGTAGGCTTTGCGGGCTCAATAGGTATCTTTGGTATTGCTATGGTCCTCGCCTTCTCTGCAGGTATCAAGGGCTACGTCGCATCAATGCAGGACGATATGCTCTCGGGTAACCCCATCATGATAACCAGCACCGCATATGACTTCGATATCGTCACGGATATGATGAATGACGTTCTCGAATCAGATGACGAAAAAGAGCCGAACAAGGTATACATCGACTCTCTTATCGAGTACATAGCAAAGATGGATAAATACTCCAGCTCCTTCTTCATCCAGAACACTTTAACACAGGAGTACACGGATTACGTAAAGGCAATGCCCAAGGAATACTACAACGCTATGACGTTTAATTACGGCATTGATCCCACGTATTCCATCTACACGAATTTCACTCACTCTACTCCGGGTGGCAACACTGCGACCTCTCGCATCTCTATCGCCGCCCTGACCGAGATGTACACCTCGGTCCTTAAGGAGACAGACTACGGCAACTATGCAAGCTACATAACCCAGATTGTTCCTTCATTCAATCAGGCGCCCAATGATCCGGAATATATCCGCTCCCAGTATGACGTCTACGGTGAGATAGCTGACGAGGTAGACGAGGTAATGCTCGTCCTCTCAAAGAATCAGGAAATATCAGACGTGCTCTTGGCAAGACTCGGCATTTATACCGAGGCTCAGTTCTACAACCTTGTCTATAAGACGGCAACCATGGATGAACCTAAAGAGGGTGAGGAGGTAAAGCCCGAGACAGAGATCATGAAGGAGCTTTACGACCCCTCGCTTGACGTTGAGTACTTCGACTACGAGGATCTTCTCTCCGGCAAGTACACCTTCACTTGGTATCCCAACGATGCACTGTTCACCGCTAATGAAGGCGTGAGCGCGTCGCTCAGTCCCTTTACTTATCATCACAACGCGAATGATATTTCAGCAGAGGGTATCGATCTCAAGATCACCGGTATCCTTATCGCAAATGAGAATTACAACTTCGGTTGTCTGACCTCCGGTATCTACTACACCGAGGCATTGACCAACCATATGCTAGAGACGAACGCCGAGAGTGAGATCGTTAAATACGTAAAGGAAAAGGGATCTATCCCCTCCTTCATTTCGAACGGTATACCCATGGGCGTGTATTACAAATACACTTACAGACACTTCTTCCCCAAGACTCTTGAGGACGGCTCCACCGAGCTATTCGGCGAGACCTATGGACTTCTAGGAAGCACCTTCAGCCTTGACGATGCTATGGAATCTATGGGAAGTCTGATGGGCGGAGGCTCAGGCTCAGAAAGCGGCTCGGGCTCAGGAGCAGGCTCCGGTATGACAGGGTCCACCGGCTCCAGCGTAGATATTTCTGCACTCACAAATATGAGGACCATTTCCCAGCGTATGATATGCGGAGATACGGTTGCGAGCAGCATCTATATCTACCCTCTGAGCTTCGACTCGAAAGATCTGGTAACGGCGTATCTCGATGCGTGGAATGGTGACGGCACTGTAACCGTCGGAGGCGTAGAATACTCTGCTATCGAACGTAATGACGTGAAGTACAATGACACGCTTGAGCTCATAATCAGCATGATCAACACGATGATAGACATTATTTCTTATGCTCTCATCGCCTTCACATCTGTATCACTTATCGTATCCACGGTTATGATAGGTATTATCACTTACGTATCCGTTGTCGAGAGAATCAAGGAGATAGGTGTTATCCGCTCGCTCGGCGGACGCAAGAAGGACGTCAGACATCTCTTCAATGCTGAGACCTTTATCATAGGATCTCTATCCGGTCTGATAGGAATAATCGCAACGTATATACTGACGGGAATATTGAGTGCGGGACTTGCACCGCTTATCAATTACTCTCCGATCGCATTCCTTCCTTTAGACGATGCACTCCTTATGATGCTTCTCAGCGTAGGCCTGACACTCATCTCGGGTCTTATCCCTGCATCAAGTGCGGCTAAGAAGGACCCCGTTGTAGCACTCAGAACAGAATAATTTATCAATAAACACACTTTCCCCTACCCGAAATTTCACACGGGTAGGGGTTTTATTATTTATTAGATTGACTTTTGCTTTGTAAAATGGTATACTGATTAGGTAATAATTTTCTTTGAGAGGAGGTATCGGGATGAAGAATATAGTTATGGGCATTATCGCTCACGTCGACGCCGGTAAAACGACGTTGTCCGAGGCTATGCTCTACACGAGCGGCGCTATAAGAGAGCTTGGCAGAGTTGATAAGCGTGACGCGCATTTGGATACCTACTCGCTTGAAAGAGAGCGCGGAATCACCATCTTCTCAAAGCAGACCGTCTTCGATTTCGGAGAAACACACGTGTCTCTTGTTGATACCCCCGGCCACGTTGACTTTTCCTGCGAGACCGAGCGCTCGCTATCGGTGCAGGACTACTGCGTTTTGGTTATAAGCGCGACCGACGGTATAAAGCCGCATACAAAGACTCTCTGGCAGCTGCTCGCGGCAAGGCGCATACCCACCTTTATCTTTATCAACAAGACGGATATATCCGAAAGGACAAGGGACGAGCTCTTCGCGGAGGTGCGTACGGTGCTCTCGAATAGGTGCGTTAATTTCACACGGCCCGATACATATGAGTTCTTTGACGAGGTTGCGGGAAAGGACGAGTCACTTATCGAGGAGTTTCTCGAGACGGATATGCTCTCGGACGAAACCATAGCCTCGGCTATAAGAAAAAGACTGGTATTCCCCTGCTTCTTCGGCTCGGCATTGAAGCTTAAGGGCGTTGAGGAGTTGCTTGTCGGAATAGACCGTTTTTCGCGTGAGACACCCTACCCCGTGTCACTTTTCGGCGCTAAGGTATACAAGATTATGCGCGACCAAAACGGCAGGAGAATGACTCTTGCAAAGATAACCGGCGGCACACTTCAGCCAAAGACGATGATAGAATACCGCAAAAGAAGCGGCGAATACGTCACGGAAAAGGTGGAGGAGATTCGCCTTTTAACGCACGATAAATCGAGGCCGCTGAAGGAGGCAGAGCGAGGCACCCTCTGTGCCCTTATCGGACCTACCGAGACTATGGCGGGCACGGGCATTGGAATTGAGGCAAACGACGTCTCTATGCTCTCCCCCGTCCTTGATTACAGAATGATACTCCCACGGGACGTAAGCCCCTACGACGCATATCTCAGACTCGCCGCGCTTGCGGAGGAGGACCCCTCACTCGGCATCAGCTGGGTGGCGGGAGCTAAAGAAATACGCGTCAGCCTTATGGGCGAGATACAGCTCGAGGTGTTAAAGAGAATCATCTCGGAGAGATTCGGAATGGCGGTAGAATTCGACGAAGGAAGTATTCTTTACCGCGAGACGGTAGCAGATGAGGTCATAGGCTCAGGACACTTCGAGCCGCTCAGACACTACGCCGAGGCGCACGTAAGAATAGAGCCTCTCTCCGAGGGCTCGGGCGTGGTCTCCGCGAGTGATTGCTCCACCGACCTCTTATCCTCAAATTGGCAAAGACTCGTCATCACACATATCGACGAGCGTGTGCACAGAGGAGTGCTTATCGGCGCTCCGCTCACCGACGTCAAGATAACGCTTATTGCGGGTAAGGCACACCTGAAGCACACCGAGGGTGGAGACTTCCGTCAGGCGACATACAGAGCTATCAGGCAAGGACTTATGAAGGCGCGCTCTGTGATACTCGAGCCGACCTTCGACTTCCGCATCGAGGTGCCAAGCGAATATCTCGGCAGAGTTATGACCGACGTAACGAATATGCACGGCACATCTAAATCTCCGGAAATATATGAGAGCTACTCTGTTCTTGAGGGTAGCTGCCCCGTCGCAACAATGCGCTCATACGCAAGTGAGCTTCGCGCCTTCACGAGAGGTGAAGGAAAAATCACAATGAACGTCGGCGCATACGCCCCCGCACACAATCAGGACGAGATCATAGCGGCGCGCGCTTACGACCCCACCCTTGACGAGAGAAACCCCGCGAGCTCGGTATTCTGCAAGGCGGGAGCGGGCTACGCTGTACCGTGGGACGAGGCTGACGCCCTTATGCACATAAAAATTGATGACGGTGACGATAAGCCTACCAATGACGAATCAAACGTGCCAATTCGCGCAAGAGCAGTAAAATACGGCGGCACGGTCGAGGAGGATAAGGAGCTTATGCGCATTTTCGAAGCAACCTACGGCAAGATCAAGCCGAGGAAGGTAGCCGAGAGAAAGGAAAACAAGGCTCCGGAAAAGACGTCAAGACCGAGAAACAAGCCGTACAAGAATCTCGAGGAATACATCATTCTCGACGGCTACAACGTCATCTTTGCGTGGGACGAGTTAAAGCGGGTGGCAGAGAGCGACCTTGCTCTTGCCCGTGATATGCTCACAAGAATCATGTGCAGTTATACCGCATTCAAAAAATGTCATGCGACCATAGTCTTTGACGCTTACAAGAGGCGCGGAGGCGAAGGCAGCGAGGAGGAGTGCGGCAACGTCAAGGTGGTTTATACCAAGGAGGCGGAAACAGCCGACGCGTATATCGAAAAGACCAGCAAAGTACTTGTCCCAAGTTATACAGTAAGAGTTGTCACCTCGGATCTTGAGGAGCAATACATCGTGCTCGGTCACGGAGCGCTCAGAGTCAGCGCACAGGAGTTCAAGCGCGAGATTGAAAACACCACGAGCGAGATAGGTGAGGTCATTGACAAGATGAAACTAAAATCAAAATAAGCAATAATTAAAACGGAGTAAGCACTATGCCTACTCCGTTATTTTTTGTTTAGTATTCGTTTTTAAAGCGTTAATACAAAGTATACTTTACCATTTTCGCGTTTTACAAGCTCCATATACTTTGACGTCATTTTAATCGAGCTTTCATTTTCATCGAGTATTTCCGCCCTGAGAGATGATAGCCCTATCTCGCGCGAGAGCTTGATAAGCGCTTTCGTTGCCCTAGATCCGATGCCTCTTGAGTGGCAGGCGGGGAGAACTCTTACAGCTATCTCAGCAGAACCGAGGTAGTCAAAATCATAGATGGTAGCCTCGCCGACAAACTCGCCGCTCTCACGAATAGCAAGCGTGATGGCGACGCCGTCCTCGAGCTCACGCTCGGCAACCTTGAGATAAAAGTCAGAGTCCCCGTCGGGATTATCCTCATCGACGTCATATCCCCAATACTTATTGAGGTCACGGTCGCGGCACAGCTCGGCATATTTCTCCTGATCCTCATCGGTAAGTGCATCAAGGACAATGCCGTCAAGCTCTAAGGAGGGGGTAGAGTCGAGCATATCACACTCATTATTCACCTTAATATAGAACGTATCGTCATCATCCTCATAGGTATAGGCGTCAATATGCGGAAAAATCGAGCACAAAAACTCTATTTCGTCCCTTGGGACGTCGGTAATTATAAGTGGAATCAGCTCACGTCTTGAATACGCGGCAAGATTTATGCACGCAGATTCGGCATCTGCACCATCTGAGAGCATAAACGGAAGCGGGAAAACGTATCTTTCCCCATCGTATATTCTTGCGTAAAGAACTTCGTCGCAGTAGCAGAAGGCAACAGATTCCTCACCTGCCGTATCGGAAAGGCCAAAAATAATCTCAGCCGCGTCCTCTGCAAGGCACTCGGGTATAGAGAGCGCCTTAATTATTCCTTCCTCAGAATGAAGTCCTTGAGCTTTGCCCAAGCATTCGCAAGGAAGCTCTTGCATTTCTCTGAAACGGAGTTCAGCCACTTTACAAATCCTCTCTTTTCTTCATCACTCTCCGCACCTGTGTACTCAACGATCGGTATGATCGGCACGCACATCACAGAGGTGAAAACGCCGTCCTCCTCAGAGGAGGAGAATCTTATGTCCATAGCGTTAGCAAGCTTCATACACGAGCGAAGGCCTATTCCATTCTTCTGTGCCATGTCAGGGTTAGAAGCCACAAAATTGCTAACTTTAATTGTCATTTCGTCAGTTTCTACGCCTATAAATATAGAAACCGGTTTTTTCTTGTCTGCGTACTTCATGATGTTTGAGAACAAGTTTTCTACTATTCTCATAAGCTGAGGAGGATCGGTAACGACCGTGATATTCTCAAGGAAATCACCACCCTCGGACTCAAAATTAAAGTCCAGCGTGTACCCCTGCTCTCTTAGAAGAAATACGTGTCCTGAGAGCATCTGGTCAATAAGAGTTCTTGCCTCACACTCCTGCACGTCGACCTCAATACCGCCGCCGTAAACAAGGAAGTATCCGAACATATCGTCCGACATTTTCTTAAGTCTGAGAGCAGTCCTCTCGGACGCCTCTATATACTGCTGCATCTCGCCCTCGGGGGCGTTAAGCTTCATAATATCGATGTAACCAAGAAGAACAGTCAAAGGAGTCCTTATATCGTGAGACATAGCGGTAATCAGCTCTCTGTTAGCATCAAGCGCCGCTCTTTCCTTCTCAATATTCTCGAGCATCGAGCTTCTCATATACTCAACGTCCGAGCAAAGTCTGGTTATCTCATCCTCGCCCTCGGAAGTGATCGTACGCTCCATATCACCGTCAGCTACTGCGGTAACCTCTCTGCCAAGACGGGTGATCCTCTTTGTAATCTCGAAGAAATAGATCCACATAACAAGCACGAAGCTTGCGAAGGCAACTATGAGAGATACGATATTCAATACGTCGTAGTAAAAATACTCGGTATAGTCAACCATCGAAGCGAGTAAAACTCCGTCAGAGGCAACGATGGGATGCGAGCCGCGTGCAACTGCCTCGGCTATAAGCTCCTCCCTTGTGGGGGCCTTTACCGTAATACCCGCGCTTGGATACTTGTTATCATCCTTGCCACTCTCGGTAGAGGCGCTACCGGCTGAGTCCGAGGTATCGGAAGCGTCATTGCTTCCCTCACCCGAGTCTGTGCCGCCAGATGACTCTGAGCCTGACTCGGTATCCGCGTCCTCGGATCCTTCTGTGCCACCGGGGGTCTCTCCGACCTCACCTCCTGGGGTCTCATCTTCTACCGGAATATCGGTACCATCATCTGCATTTTCTTTGTTTTCTCCCATTTCAGGCTCGTTTTCCTCCTCGTACTGACCGGATTCAAACAAGAGCTGATCATCCTTATAGATAAGGAGATACAAATACTTATAATTCTGAGCCCATTCGGCGATTTTTCTCGTATCATCGCAGCTGAGACCGTTATCGGTGACGTAACTTTGCAGATCGGTCTTATAGGTCTCTATCCTCTCGGCTTTTTTCTCCTCGGACAGGTATTTCTTATCAATATATCTGTCAAAGAAGAAATTGGATACGAAGAACAGAGTTATCGCGATTCCGAGCGCAAAGAGAAGAGTTGAGAGCATCGTAAGCCTCAGAGAGCTGTACGATTTTGAGTTTTTCGACTCGTTGTGCTTAATTCTCTCTCTAATCAATCTGATATCCCTTTCCCCATACAGTTCTTATAACCTTCTGTCCACTCGCGCTGTCCTCAAGCTTTCTTCTGAGGTTCAAAACGTGGACGGTAACATTGTTACCCGACGATGAGAGCGGGATCTCACCCCATACCGCGCGATAGAGCTCATCCGAGCTCACCACGCGTCCGCGGTTTTTAACAAGATAAATCAGCACCTCGGCTTCCTTATCTCTCATATCGATCCTTACGCCGTTTTTCATTACCTCACGGGTATCAACGTTAACGGTAACGCCCGCGTTGAGTCTTTCTCCCTCGATAACGTCGTCCGCCTTGACACCGTAGGAATTGTAGCGTCTGGTGAGAGCCTCAACCTTCATAAGCAATTCACCCGAGGAGAAGGGCTTGACAACGTAGTCGTCACCGCCGCTCGAGTATGCCGCCGCCTTGTCGCGCGAAAGCGACTTTGCGGTAAGGAAAAGAACAGGGACGGGCGAGAAGCCGCGGATAACAGCGGTCGCCTCAATACCCGACATATTGGGCATCATGACGTCCATAATGCAAAGGTCTATGGTTCTGTCATTTCTTACACATTCAATAGCGGAGAGGCCATCCTGCGCCTCGATTACCTCGTATTTTTCCTTTTCAAGAAGGATACGCAAAATTCTTCTTATATCCGCTTCATCATCAACGATCAATATACGCATTTTTTCCCTCCAAAAACACAGTTTTTCTTTAGTATATCATAAACTCACGCGCTTTTCAACTTATGTTTTGTGAAATTAAATTAAAAATACGCGCAAAAATAACGGGATAACGCATTTCTGTCATCCCGCTATTTTATTTATACTGCTTTTTCACCGCCGACGAATACACTCTTTACGTTAATATCGGCATCAAAGATCACGATATCCGCATCCATACCGGCCAAAAGCTCGCCCTTTGATTCAAGCCCCATAACCCTCGCGGAGTTCTTTGTTAGAAGCTTTACCGCCTCGCAAAGAGGAATTCCCGCCTCCTTGGTAAGAACTCGAAGAAGTAGGTCGGAAGTAGCAATACTACCCGCAAACGCGCTGCGGTCAAGCAGCTTGCACACTCCGTCCTCGATGATGAAGTCGGTCGAGGACATTCTGCCCGTCTTGACGTCTGTACCCGCAAGAGAAAGGCTGTCTGTAACAGCAATAATTCCGTCAGCGCCCTTGATCTTGTAGATCATACGGATAAGCTCCGGAGGCAGATGTTTTCCGTCCGCGATTATCTCGGCAACGAGGCCGTCCTCAAGGAAGGTGGACTCGATAACTCCGAGCGAGCGGAAGCCCTGTTTTCTCGTCACAGTCGACGTGCAGGAGTAAAGATGAGTCACAAGTTGACAGCCTGCATCAAGCGCCACCTTCATATCAGCATAAGTCGCGTTTGTGTGACCTGCCGACGTGACGATACCCGCCTTGCGCATATACGAGGCAAAGCGCCCATCCTCATCGTGCTCAGGAGCATAAGTCCAGCGCGCAACCACGCCTGGATACTCCTCCACTATGGAAATATAGTCCTTTTCTATGGGAAAAGTGATACACGCCCCCGCCTGTGCGCCGGTCTGAGTGAGTGAAAGATACGGCCCCTCGAGGTGAGCACCAATGATATTTGCCTTCACTCTTTCGTCACTCATAGCCGCCTTTACGTTGCCAACCGAGCGGCGCATATCCTCTATTGGAGCGGCCGAGATGGTGGGACATATCGAGGTCGTGCCGTGGGTAAGATGGAAGTTGACTCCGTCGACGATATCATCGACCGTACCCTCAAAGGGATAGCCTCCGCCGCCGTGGGTGTGAGGATCGATAAAGCCCGCAGAGACGTAGTCGTCACCCGCGTCAAGCTCCTCGTCATAGGGGAGCTCCTCAGGTGTCACGGCAGTGATTTTGCCGTCCTCGTAGTAGACGTAGCCACCGAGAATTTTTCCTTCGGTGATAATGTTATTACTCTTAATTCTTTTCATAAATCAAAGAAGCGAGGAGCTGCCAGGATCAAGGTAGAGCGTCGCACACTTGTGGGTGCGGAGAACGCTCGCAGGACAGCTATCGGTTATCTCTCCGTTTACAGTTTCATATACCGCCTTTGCCTTGGTCTTAGCGGGAACGATGCAGTAAAGCTCCTTGCCAGACATAAGCGCGGGTACTGTGAGCGTCAGCGCGTGCGTCGGAACCTCGTCAATAGAAGCGAAGCAGCCGTCGTTGACCTGCTGATTTCTGCACACCTCGTCAAGCTTTACCGTCTTCACGAGCTTGTCATCGTTAAAGTCCGCGAATGGCGGATCGTTGAAGGCAATATGTCCGTTCTCACCAATACCGAGCACAACGATGTCCACGGGATTCTCGCGAAGGAGCGCAGAGTATCTCTTACACTCCTCCTCAGCGTCGGGAGCATCAATTCTTATGTAATTCACACTCTTAAAGGGCGCGATGCCGAAGATATGGTCGCGCAGGAAATTGCCAAAGCCCTGCGGCGCATTCTTATCAAGACCGATATACTCGTCCATATGGAATGCGTTTACACGCCCCCAGGGTATTTCCTTATCATTGGCAAGATTTGCGAGCACCTCGTTCTGCGAGGGAGCCGCCGCAAAGATCATATTTATCTCGTCCTTTTCGGACAAAGCGCGAAGGATTGCCGCCTTAACGTCCCTTGCGGCACACGCGCCCATCTCATCTCTTGACGAGTAGATATTTACCTTAAGTAAGTCTTTGTTGAAGGTTTTCATCAGGGTAAAAGCTCCTTTAGTTTATTCACCGCATCGGTGAAGGCTTCCTTTTGATCATTGTACTTATACGGATTCTCAAAGCCTCTGCCAACCAAGGCGTTAAGTCCGGAGAAGAGCTGTAAGTGAGGCTCGACTGAAACGAAGAAGTCGTCCTTTGCATACTTCACGTGAGCGGAGAGTATCTCCTTGATATTCGCCTCACCGCAGCCGGGAGGCACGATTGCGCCCGCAGAGAGAGCGTCCTTAATATGGAAGTAAGCGATGCTGTCCTCGAGAAGCCCGTATCCCTCGGAATAAGGCTTTACACCCTCGAGCACGTAATTACCCATATCAAACACAGTCTTTATCTCGCCGCCGAAGGCATCGTATATTTCACGGCATCTTGAGGGTATATCACCGTATATTTTAGCCTCGTTTTCGTGGCAAAGTACTACCCCGTGTGACTTTGCGAGGGCTCTGAGCTTATCAAGCTCCTCAAAAACGGAGTCCTTGTAATCTACTATATTTTTGCCCTCGGGAGCGTAGAATGAAAACATTCTTACGTATCTCGAATTAAGCTCGTTGGCGATCTCGAAAACGCGCTTTGCCATATCGAGGTGAGCGTCAAGGTCACCGTCAAGCTGCACCTTACCTACAGGAGAGCCGATGGCGGATACTCCAATACCGTAGAAGTCAAGCTTATTCTTAACCTCCACTACCTCGAGAGGAGAGAGGGTTGATACGTTTTTGCCATCTACGCCGCGCACCTCGATATAATCGATGCCGTAGCCTCGCATTCCCTCTAGCTGCTCTGTAAAGCACGCGGAATACTCATCTGCAAATGCTGAAAGTATGATTTTCGCCATAGTATTTTACACCTCGTAGGTATTAACCTTCTCCTCCTTGCCCGACTCGAGCGAGCGCTCAATAGCGTTCATTACAAAGACGGAGGAGATGAAGTCCTTATAGCCGACGGGAGAGTCAGCGCCGTGAAGAAGTGAGTAAAATTCATCGAACTCACTCTTGAACCAGTTGTGCTCGTCTGTGCTCTCAAGGTTCATTCCCTTGACCGATTTCTCGGAGAAACGACAAGCATAGTATACATAATTATGCTCTACGAACATTCCGTCGGCACAGAACTCATCATAGTTAAATTTCACAGATGTGACGTCTCCACTTCTCTTAGCCTCAACGGAGATGGGGTATTTGCCGAATATCTCGGACACCACCTCAACAAGGTGAGGCGCGTAGAAATAGAAACCGCCGTACGCGCTCGACGAGTCAAGAGGAGCTCTGACAAAGCCCCCAAAAGTCGCGCCGCCGTCAAAGCTTTCCCTTTCCGCCTTGAGCGTCTTAACGCCGAAATCGTGCTTCAAGGACGAGCCGCCCGAGATGCGTATTCCCTTTGCCTTAAGCTCCTTCATCATCTCGACAGCGTCGCTCTCCTTGATGGTGATGGGCTTGTCTATAAACATAGGAATGCCGCTTTCAATATAGGGCTTTGCGTATTCGTAATGAAGGTCACCGTGGCGCGCGGTAATGATAAGTCCATCGATCTTACCTACCGCGTCGGTATAATTCTCAAGTATATTCACGCCGTATTTTTCCTGAAGCTTTTTCGACGCCTCGGGCTCGTTGCTGTATACACCGACCACCTCGACGTCACTGTATTTCGCATCAGCGGAAATAAAATCAAGGAAGCTGTTCGCGTGAGAATTCTCACATCCTAAAATTGCTATTCTTTTCATAATTCACCTCAATACTTTACGGGCATGGGATTGTGCGCGTGAACGGTCTCAATAACCGAGATGACTTCTCTCGCCATCTCTGCGGTGACCGGCATTTCTCTGCCCTCGGTAAGCTTGTAATAAAGATGCTCGTAAAGGCTGGGAGTGCCGACGGAGAATGCGTCACCGGGGAAGTCACCCTCCTCTACGTGCTTGATAAGCTCCTCTCGGCAATATGCGGGATTGCGGTTTTCGTCCTCAAGAGAGGTCTCGATAACAGGTCTGTTGGGATTCTCGCCGTCAACGATATAGGTCATCTTGTACTTAAGAGTCGTGGACTTATAAGTGCCGCGCGTGCCGACGAGCTTAACGTTGTAATCGCAGTAAGCGTCCGCAGAAATAACCTCAATATCAACAACCGGCTTATTCGGAGCCTCGATAATGATCTTTGCGTAATCGTCGGAGTCGCCGCTGGTGAGAAGCGAGTCGAGTCTTGAGAAAACTACCTTGTAATTCGGATCAAAGTCGATAAGACCGAGACCGATGCCTACGGGGTGTGGACCGGTGTTATAAAGACCGCCCGCAACCTTCTTCTGAAGAGTCTGCCAGTCCCAGCGTCTTGAGAAGCCGTTGAATCTGACGCTCACCTGCTTGATCTCACCGAGCTTTCCCGAAGCTATAACCTCCTTGGCAAAGGTGTAGATGGGAGCAAGGTTAGACTGCTGGAACACAGCAAGAGTCACGCCCTTCTCCTCGGCTATCTTCATAAGTCTTGAGCACTCGTATCTTGTGCGGCCGAAGGGCTTTTCCACAAGGACGTTAAAGCCGTGGGAAAGAAGGTCCTCGGTGATAGGATAATGATCCTCGGAGTAGCTCGCGTTAACAACGAGATCAACGTCACACTTGTCAAAGAGCTCACGGTAGTCCGAAAGCGTTACGCATCCGGGGTAGATCTCTTCTGCCACGCCGCGTCTGTACTCATCTCTGTCAACGACGTATCTGACATTGTAGTATACGTTCTTTTCACCGCGGTAGTAGAGACCGTGGATATCCTTGCCACTTCGACCCTGACCGATAATTGCTACGTTAAGCTTTTTCATAATTATTCTCCCTTGGGATATAGAATTAATTGTTACATCTTTATTTTATATTTTAGTTTATGAAAAATAAATAGCATAAATTAGACATTTATATTGCAAAAACTGAACTCGAGTGCTATAATGAAGTAAAACAGCCGATGAAAGGAGGGCTCAAGGTGCAAAAGGACTACTCATACGAGGGCGCTGATATTTTCTTCAAGCACGAAATAAGTCATAATCTGCCAAGAGATGCCTATTCGATGCACTCGCACAATATGTACGAGCTGTTGTACTTTGTCAGCGGGGACGCAACGCACGTCATCGAGGACAGACAGTACAAGCTAAAACGAGGAGACCTGGTGCTTATCCGTCCCTCCAAGTATCACTTTATCAGAATAGACTCCGACTGCGACTATGAGAGATATGACATCCTCTTCAGCCCGAGGACAAAGAATATCGACGGTCTCGACCTGCTCGACAGCACGCCCGAGATAATCAATCTCGAGGAATATCAAATGGCAACCGAGATCATAAAGAAGACCGACTTTTACTATAAGCACTTTTCAGGCGAGGACTTTGAGAGAATACTGACGGGGCTTTTGTGTGAGCTTTTCTATCTTCTCAGCGTCACGCCCGCGACCGAAAACACCGACACACCGACGGTATCCTCCCCTACGCTCTCGCGTGCTCTTAGCTACATCAATGATAACCTCGCGACACTCTCGGGTGTTGAAGAGGTAGCAAAAAGCTGCTTTGTCACAGAGAGCTACCTATTCCGCCTTTTCAAGAGTGAGCTAAGAAACACCCCCGCAAAGTATATAACCTCAAAAAGACTCCTGCTTGCCGAAAGACTGATATCCGACGGAGAGAGCCCTACCGCCGTTTACGAAAGGTGCGGTTTTAAGGACTACACAACATTCTACCGCAACTACCGCGCGCACTTCGGGCACGCGCCGTCCGAAACAATACAACGCGTGTAGATTTTGCAATCAAACGTTCATTTTATGCCATTTATTTCACACGTCCCCTGACTTATAATAAAAATTAACCGGAAAATCCCACACAAAAAATAACGCGAAAGCGAGGAAAAGAATATGTATATAGGCAGATTAAATTTAAGCTCAGCCCCCAAGTTTTATTGCGCGAATACAACCGTCCCCTTCGACCCCGAAGCAAAGGACGGCGGCTTCTTCTGGGGCTGGGGCTCGGTATATGACAGCGAGATAGATGCAGTCTACACGCTCGACAAGGAATACTATATCGGCGAGGTTGAGCTGAAAAGTCTCAGCGGTGAGAGTGAGGTCTGCCTCCTCATCGACGGCGTTAAGGTTGCCGTAGGTGACAAGACAAAGCCTACATACGTAAATCTTGCGGGCAGCGAGGTCACAGTGCGTATACGCGGCAACGTCGCAGACTTAAGCTTCGGCGGAATTGATGTTTTCGGCTTTGATCCCGAGGACGAGGAGCCCTTCCTCCTTCCCCAACCCAAGAATATAAAGGTAGAAAGTAAGAGAGTGAAAATAGGAGTCCTCTCGGCTTCAAGTGTTGACGGAATGTTTGCTGTTGATTTCCTCACTGAAAGCCTTAAGGAAAGATACGAGTCACTACCAAGCAGTGAAGGTATCGAGCTGTCATTTAATATCTCAGGTGAGGTAGATACAGAAAGATACGTAATATCCGTCACAGAGGATGAAGCGACCGTCACCGCAGGCTCAAGACTTGCGCTTTTATGGGGGGCGTGTCGAGTTATCGAGCTCTGGCAGGATGCCACACTCCCCGTCTTGGAGATAGACGACAAGCCCGACGTGCCTATGCGCGGCTTCCATATGGGACTGCCCACAAGAGATAACTTTGACTTCTTCAAGAAGCTTATCCGTTACGCGCTTCTGCCCTTTGGATACAACCACGTGATCCTCGAGTTTAACGGAGATATGCGATACGACCGTCACCCCGAGATCACCGAATGCTGGCTTGAGTCCGAGAGACTCTACCGCGAAGGCAAGGGCGCGAGAGTTATGCACGCGGATATCGGAGCTGAGGGTACGGCTCTTGAAAAGAGCGAGGTAAGAGAGCTCGTCGAGGCTATCGAAAGCTACGGCATCGAGGTCATACCCGAGGTGCAGACACTCTCTCATATCGAGTATATCACCAACGCACACCCTGAGTTTGCCGAGCTTGGCAAGCATCTTTCGGAAAAGGGCGACCTCGACCTTAATAAGCTCCGCGAGGAGAATTACGTCCCTGAGATCCCCGCAGAAAGCGTGGCAGGTATACACCACGCAAACATCTTCGATCACTGCTATTGCCCCGCCGAGGAAAGGTGCATGGCTATCGTCCGTGACATAATCGACGAGGTCGTAGAGGTAGTTAAGCCAAAGAGATACGTACATATAGGTCACGATGAGGTATATCACCTCGGTCTGTGTCCCGCCTGCCGTGAAAAGGGTGCGCCAAACGTCTACGTAGAGCACGTAACCGCTCTGTACGAATATCTGAAGGAAAAGGGTCTCGGCACTATGCTCTGGTCGGATATGCTCCACACGGATATGTACTACACGGGTGAGGCCTTCGATAACGTAAGACACGAATTGCCGAAGGATCTTATGCTCCTCGACTTCACCTGGTATTATCACCTTGACAAGGATATCGAGGACTTCCTCCTGCCCGAGGGATACAAGATCATGATGGGTAATCTCTACTCATCTCACTACCCGAGATTTGCCGAGAGGATCAAGAAGGACGGTATGGTTGGCGGCGAGGTCTCCACGTGGACGGGAGTCTCCGAGGAGCTGTTTGCACTTAACGGCAAATTCTTTGACCTGCCCTACACCGGCGAGATGCTCTGGAATGCCTACACCTACGATGAGAGAAACCGTCAGAGCCTTACCGCGCTTATCGGTCAGCTCGTCATTCCCGAGATGCGCGACCTTATGCACGGAAGATACGATCTGTATCTTGCGACCGATATGGAAAGCGCGGACTACGCAGCCTTCGGCGGCACGGCAAAAAGAGTGCCGAGAGAGCTCGGACACCTGAGACTCGTCGAGCCCGAGGGCAAGATCAAGGTCGGGAAGAGATATGACCGCTTCATTTTCAGCCACGCAACACTTTCCCCCGCACCCCGCATCTGCTGGAAGCCTCTTATCCCCGTCGGCAAGTATACCGCGACCTATAAGGACGGCGAAAGTGTTGATATCCCCGTCGATTATGCGGGCGGAATACTTCACACGGGTGCCATCTTCGGCATTCCGATGCCTCAGCATTACTACCGCCATCAGGGCTACGTCGGCACGTGGTTTGCCGATCCCACATATGAGTACCGCACCGCCGAGGGTAAGCCGATCCTCCTGCTCGGTCAGGTATGGGATAACCCCAACCCCGAAAAGAAGATCGCACATATCACCTACACCCCCGACGAGAATGATACGGCAATTCTCCTCAGCGCAGGAGTGCTGGGTGTGAAGCTAAATTAACCTAAACAAAAAAGCTACGTAATCAAGAATTCAAGTCGATCCTTGTTAACGTAGCTTTTTCTATATTAAAAATCAATCATCTGCAAGACTGTAACCAAGAGTCAGCTTCGTTCGTTTCGAGTATACTACCGTGCCGTAATATTCGCCTTCGCTAAGTCCGTACGCTCCATCAGTCTTTGTACCGTCAGCTAAACTCATATGGCTATTCCTGCCCGCCTTCACACATTCAAAGGCTCCCTCGTATTCCACGTAATCCTTACGTGAATAATCCAGCCAACCGGGAATAACCATAACGCAAAGGATAAGAAGAAAAACAATCGTAAGCGCCCCGTAATAGACACCCATCTCCACAAGCTTTTCTTTGCGAGTTTTTCTCAGCTTTCTTCTCAGTTTATCCTTGCTTTTCTCAAGCTTATTCTGTGCCGTCTCGTTATTTTCAACGACCGACTCAAGCTTCTTTAACCTTTCTTTAATTCTCCTGTTCTTTCTTATATCATCCTTGTCAAAAAACACGAAAAATGCAGCAACCCCACAAGCAATAATAGAAACGAGAAGCACTGTAAAAAGTATATTCATAGCAAGTAGCCACCCGTCGTTAACCACTACTGCTCCGTGATACAAAACCGTAATCATTTTTGCCCCCTTCTAAGACTCTGTCAACAATTATACCACATCGCCTGCTTTGTGTCAATCGATCTCATCCCTTCGCTGCATCGGTATTACAAAAGACCGATGGTGATTTGCCCTCGGTCTTCTATATTGTTTTTTATCTATTGCCAAACCTTACTACCTTCATCAGATTCTCATCAGCGAAATAGGTGATAAGAATATATCCATTTGATCCATCACCGACAAGCACGAAGAATTCCGCGCCCTTATACATACCCGCGTCGGGAATCAAGCTCGCGGTGTCGACGTCGAGGGCCGATATGCTTTTCCAACCGCTATCCGTAGCAATCTCCCTCTCAAAATCGGCAACGTCGCTGTCCGAGAAAAATATCTCGGCAAAGTATTCAACGTACTTTCCGTTAACGAGTCCCATATCGTCTCTCTCGCTAAGACTCACGTAGTCGGGGATTCTCACCGACGCCTCTATGAGAGTGCGTTGAAGCTGCACGTTTACCGTAAGGCTGATCGCAAGGAAGCCGATAGCAAGCGCAAGTAAGACGGAAAGAATCCACGTAAGCGCGGTTGTGAATCGGAAGGAGGGTTTTACCGAGTGGAGATACGCTCCATCTTCTACCTCTCCCTCGCTTACATACACGGTCTTGCCACCGAGACAAACTCCGATATATCCGCTGACACGAGTATCAAGTCTCAAATCGGATATATCACTCCTTATAAGGCTTACCGTGTCACCGACCTCGTCAATATATTCCGCCACGGCGTGATCCTCATACAGCTTCAACAAGGCCCCCGGAGAATAACCCGCGCCTATCCTCTTATCATAAGTAACAGTCTCATAAACGCAAACGGCAAGCATCACCGTCAATAATGCGAGCAATACTCCAATCGCGAGAAGGAATGCACCGTGTATTTTCGGAGTGAGCACCAATATTACCGCTATAAGCACCGACAAAATAGCCGAGACAGTATAACGCGGCATAACGTAAGCGCGCTTCAGTCTCTCCCTCTCTTCCTCGGTATACGAGACGTTGTACTCAAATGGCGGCTGCTCTGCTAAGGCATCGACGGCATTGTCCGCATCATCTGTATCATCGCAAAGAATGGCGTCAAGCGATACGCCGAATATTTCTCTGAGCCTTATTAAGTTATCTATCGTCGGCAAGGTCTGCCCCGTCTCCCAAAGACTCACGGTCTGTCGGCTGACAAAGAGCATTCTCGCAAGCTCCTCCTGCGATAAGCCCGCCTTCTTGCGGTAAAGCTGTATTTTCTCGGATACTACCATTCGGGTCCCTTTCAAAAATCAATAGTACGTAAATTCATAGCTGTAAATGTCACCGCCTGCACTCTCGGCATACAACGACTTTATTCTGCCGTCCTCTGCCATTATTCTGACAGACGTCAACGTGCCGACTCCATCTACATCCGCCGGGAGTCCGATATAGACAAACTCACCGGAACTATCTTCATAAACAAAATCGTCGGCCCCCATAATTTCAAAATTCATTATGGAGCAAATATTCCCCGAGAGCTCCTCGGCAACAGAGGCGCTGCTTCCCTTCTTGGTCTTAACCAAGCGGCCATCCGTGTAATATTTACATAGGTATTCGCAGTCTTTAACGGTAAGATTCGATTCGTGCATCGTAAAGGACGAGTCGATGCTCGAGTACAAAAGATTGAAATCGCATTCAAAGGCTTCGCTCCTTGTAAGAGCCTCGGCTTCCTCGGCGGTAAGACGCCTTGGGGAAAGCTCTACCTCGCCCCAATCGTAGAAGGAATAGACGTAGGTAAAGGTTCCGAAAAGACCGCCAAAACTCATCGAATAGCTTACGCTCACCACTCTTTCGTCCTTGAACACGGCGGTAACGTCCTTAATTGCGATGCTTGAGCCATCTATCGTAACGCTGACTTTATCAGCCTTGTATACCTGGTCGCCGTAATGGGAAAAGGACGAATAGAGTGAGGAAAAGTCGAGATGCGAAATATCCGAGCGCGGAGCGTACGAGATGACGTCACCGCTCTTTACCTCGACAATATTTCCATCTACGCTATATACGCTATCACCTGAGGTTATTGATCCGCTCTTCATGCTTTCCTTTATACGCAGGTTATCAAAGCAAAACGCGGATATCCAAGCCTCCTCGTCCATTCTCTCTGGAAGGCGCTCAAGCGTTATGGCGGAGTATCTGCCGCACACAAGACAAACCCCATCTGCCTGACCCTCACGGTCCGACGTGGGAGGAGTGATAACCTTGCTTTCGCTCCATACGTGCTCTGCCATTACGTCAGGCTCGCCGCAGGAGGCGCACGCGTGCCAATGATAAGTTGAATCGGAAATAAGCTCAGAGGCGAAGGAGTGAGTATGCGAGTCGGGCAGAGGGGTGATTTCCTCACCGTAGCCGCAGACGGAGCACTCGTATCCTGTGCCGTCCTCAGCCTTGACAAACGAATGTGAGGCAAAGGCTATGGCGTGATCGCACGCCTGCGCAGTGCACTCTCTTCGGTGTCCTTCAGCATCGCTTTTCCACTCGGAGGAGTACGTATGCTTATGTCCGACGCACGACGTCAAAAGACATATGAGAATCAAAATAATAACCGATAATCTTTTCATACACCCTCCTGATTTATTTTACATATTTATTGTACATTATCTTAAGTATAATTTCAAGCACTTTTTTCTTGTCAGCGTCAAGTGCTACTTGCGCAGCACTGATTTTTTCGTCGATCAGAAACGGTTTATGCGTATTTTTGCAAATAATCGTTGCTATTTTTGCGCTTATTCATTGAGCGAAGGCGCGGAAAACTTTTTAGTATTCTCGCAATAAAAAAGTCGGACGAGAATGGGCAGCATATGCCTTGTTATCTCGCCCGACGAATGTAAAAGTGTTTTTTTATTCCACAGTTGTTATACCGTGGTCGTAAAGATTGGAGCAGTATTCCGTGCCGTCAGGATAGGTCTCAACAACCGAAATAAGAACGCCATCCTCAATGTAAATAGAAAGAACGTACTCACCGTCATCGGTCACCTCATAATAGGAATACATACCGTTATCCGTATTGTACACGAAATCAGAAGCGGAAAGCAGCTCGAGAGCCTCGAGATACTCGTTCATCACCACGCCCGCATTCTCGACAGTTACGGAGCCCTCCTCGTATTCTTCATTCGTATAAGTGATGAAGTAGCAGTTATCTCCGTCAAAGTAGTAGGTCGTTCCAATGAGCGAATAGTTCTCGTCAAAGTAATAAGTA
>CAZUQN010000002.1:0-15328 GCA_964622425.1 uncultured Ruminococcus sp. | reverse complement strand
AGCGTAGGCATCTCTACGGTTACCTCACCCCACTCGGAGAAGGTAAATTCTGCATCACAGATTATACCGAAGATTTCCATAGTATAGGTTATGACTGAAATAACGTCATTCTCTATAACCACGGTCACGTCGCTTATCTCCATCTCGGTCTCCTCATCGGAAACAACGATGCTCTTTGCGTAATATACACCGTCTCCAAGATGATTGAAATCATCATAGTTAAAGCTGAAATCAACTTCCGCAAGCTCGCTGGCGCTATCCGAGTAGTATGAATATTCATCGGCTACCACCTCAGCAAGCTCTCCATCTATATAGATGATGGTGGTAGAATCGCCGTAGCCCTCAACACCCGCAACGCAATCGATTCTCACGTTCTCGATCATAAACAGAGCGAACCACTCATCCTCGCTCATCTTTTCGGGCAAAGCGGGGATAGCCTCGCTCTTTGTGTTACTGCAGACAAGGCAGTTGTATCTCATCAAGCCCTCAACACCGGAGAGCGCCTCGTTTACCACGGTGCCCTCGTCCCATACGTGAGAGGAAGCATCAAGCTTCGACGTGCAATTCTTATCCACGCAGGAGTGCCAATGCTTCTCCGAGTCGGAGATCCATTCATCAGAAGCGGTATGAGTGTGCTCGGGCGCTTCTATAACCTCGGTTTTCGTCTTGGAGCAAACCGTACAAGTGTATACCTTAGAGCCGTCCTTGCCGTCCTTGGGCTCGGTCACAACGGGCTCTCCAAAGCTATGCTCAGCCTCTGCGGTCTTAGAGTCGCAGCCGTCGCCGGTGCAAGCCTTCCAATGGCCGACTTCATCATAGCTCCACTTATCGCTGTACTCGTGCTTGTGAAATTTCTCCAGAACCTCACACGAGGAAGCGAGCATTACACACGCAAATACCAATAGAACCAATAAGAGTTTTTTTGTCATTTTCATTTTCGTTACCCTTTCTTTTTGTGGTACCTCAATTTTAACAAACAACGGGACACGTGTCAAGCAAATAACACTTGCAGAAGTGTCAAGTAGCGCTTGCAACCTCAATCTCCCCGACAAAAATCGAGACCTTTTTACTTTCCCGATATACTATTATTACAATAAAAAAGGAAAAGGCCGAAGGCGATTTACCCTCGACCTCTATGTAAGTAATTTTGATATATAACCGTAACGTTAATGGATGATTTGCTGTCACGACATCATGAATTGGCGGCTCGTCATGATTTCTCGCTGCGCTCCATGATTTGAATTGCAACATATAATGCGCTTTGGCGCAAATCATGCCGCAGGCAATTCATGACACATAGTGTCAAATCATGCAACCTGTTGCAATTCATTGCGTGTTCTCACAAGCAAGACTTCACGCAGGAATTTTGAGCAAGGTTGGTGGATCGGAACCCGAAGTCGTAGATACCTACGACGAGCTCGGTGACGATCTGCCAAGATTGCCAAAATTACAAGTGTAAAACACGCTCCTGGATCTCCTGGGTGCGTCCCTGATTCCAGTACTGCGTGCCTATATAGCCGCAGGTACGTCTTGCAACGTTCATCTTTGCCTGATCGCGGTTGCGGCAGTTGGGACATTCCCAAACAAGCTTGCCGTCCTCATCGTTGACGATCTCGATCTCGCCGTCGTAGCCGCAGACCTGACAGAAGTCGCTCTTGGTGTTGAGCTCAGCGTACATAATGTTGTCGTAGATGAACTCCATAACACCGAGAACTGCGTCGATGTTGTTCTGCATATCCGGAACCTCTATGTAAGAGATCGCGCCGCCGGGAGAGAGCTTCTGGAACTTAGCCTCAAGAGCAAGCTTTGCAAAAGCGTCGATGGGCTCGGTAACGTGGATATGATAAGAGTTGGTGATGTAGTTTCTGTCGGTAACGCCCTTTACGATACCAAAGCGGTTCTGAAGGCACTTAGCGAACTTATAGGTAGTGCTCTCAAGGGGTGTGCCGTAGAGAGAGTAGTCGATATTCTCTGCAGCCTTCCACTTTGCGGTGTACTCGTTGAGCTTCTTCATTATCTCAAGGCCGAGCTCCTCGCCCTCGCGCTCGGTAAGCTTCTTGCCGTTAAGCGCGTATACGCACTCCCAAAGGCCTGCGTAACCGAGAGAAAGTGTGGAATATCCACCGTGGAGATACTTATCGATGGTCTCGCCCTTCTTAAGACGGGTGAGAGCGCCGTACTGCCAAAGGATGGGAGCGGCGTCGGAAAGAGTGCCCGAGAGTCTCTCGTGACGGCACTGGAGCGCTCTGTGACAGAGCTCCATTCTCTCGTCGAAGATCTGCCAGAACTTCTCCATATTGTTTCTACCCGCGGAGAGCGCGATGTCTACAAGGTTAACGGTAACAACGCCCTGATTGAAGCGGCCGTAATACTTAGGCTTTCCGTCCTCATCAATATAAGGAGTAAGGAAGGAACGGCAACCCATACAGGTGTAACAATGTCCCTCTCCGTTTTTGTCTATCTTGCTCTCGAGCATAATTTTCTCGGAGATATAGTCGGGAACCATACGCTTTGCGGTACACTTAGCCGAAAGCTCGGTGAGGTAGTAGTAGGGGGAATCGGGGTGAACGTTCTGCTCCTCGAGAACGTAGATGAGCTTGGGGAACGCGGGGGTGATCCATACGCCCGCCTCGTTCTTTACGCCCTGATATCTCTGAAGGAGAGTCTCCTCGATAATAAGAGCAAGGTCAGCCTTCTCCTGCTCGTTCTTAGCCTCGCCAAGATACATAAACACGGTGATGAAGGGAGCCTGTCCGTTTGTGGTAAGAAGGGTTACAACCTGATACTGAATACACTGAACGCCGCGGCGGATCTCCTCGCGAAGGCGGGATTCGGTGATCTTTGCGATAGCCGCTTCATCGGTTACACCAACCTCGGAGAGCTCCTTAGTAACGTTCTTGCGGATCTTCTCACGGCTGACGTTTACAAAGGGAGCGAGGTGAGTTAAGCTGATGGACTGACCGCCGTACTGGTTGGAAGCAACCTGCGCGATGATCTGAGTAGCTATATTACAAGCGGTGGAGAAGCTGTGGGGCTTCTCGATCATAGTGCCGCTGATAACGGTACCGTTCTGGAGCATATCCTCAAGGTTAACGAGGTCACAGTTGTGCATATGCTGAGCGAAATAATCCGCATCGTGGAAATGGATAATACCCTCCTCGTGCGCCTTTACGATAACCTCGGGAAGAAGGATTCTTCTGGTAATATCCTTGGAGACCTCGCCTGCCATATAGTCACGCTGTACGCTGTTGACGGTGGGGTTCTTGTTGGCGTTCTCCTGCTTAACCTCCTCGTTGTTGCACTCGATGAGCGACATAATCTTATCGTCGGTGGTGTTGGACTTACGGATAAGCTCTCTCTTATATCTATATGTAATATACGCCTTTGCGAGATCGAACGCGCCAAGCTTCATGATCTCCTTCTCAACAAGGTCCTGTATCTCCTCGACACCCGCCGAGCGAACCATTGTAAGACAAAGTCTCTCAACCTCGAGAGCTATATTTTCAATATCCTCTTGGGATATTCTCTGCTTTTCTTCAACTGCTTCGTTTGCTTTTGTAACCGCAACCGTTATCTTTTCTCTGTCGAAAATAACCTCAGAGCCGTTTCTCTTAATAAGCTTCATATTCTTTTCCTTTCTTTTGTTTTTCCTTGCAAGAGAGACCGAAAGCGCATGCAGTTCACTCTTTCGAACCAGTCCGTAGTTTTCTCTTGCCTGAGTTTTATGACAACGCGTACGCGCACGGGCGCCGCGCAGAGTGTAAAAAAACCATCCCTCTCCGTTTTGGGTCGGAGAGCGACGAGCGAACTCATTATACACTATATTTAGTGTTTTGTCAAGGCTCATATCACTACATGTAGTATTTTTCAAAAAACTAAAAAATGGCAAAGGCATCATTTTTCAACAAATAAAATCATTAAATTTTGGTGATTTTACCACTTGCTTTTTTCGCCTTCAAAATAAAGTTGGGCAGATTATTTTGAACCTTGTTGAATATAGCCAAAATCGGTCGATTTTTTTCTATAAACTTCTAATTAAGATTTCATTTTTAAGATTTTTACCAAACGTTTATTAACTGACAAAACGGAGGATTTGTTCGCATATTTTTTCGTGTAATTTTTTCCCGAGATGAGAAGAATACCTTCTTTACTTGACAAGCCTCCCGCTTAGTGGTAAAATACTCTCAGCAAGAAAAAACGGAGTTTTTTATGAACAGAAAAAAATACATATCCACCGCCCTCTTACTTCTGGCGGCGGTAATCTGGGGCTTTGCCTTTGCGGCGCAGGATGCGGCAAGCGAGGTTGGAGCCTTTACCCTCGGCTTTGCGAGGAGCATTGTCGGCGGAGTCTTTCTTATCGGAGTCGTGATCGCCTTTGATAAGCTCACGGGGAATGGAAGAAGGCTCTTCTCAAGGAAGGGTATCGACCTTAACAGATACGAGCTCATCGGCGGCGTTATCATAGGCGCGGTGCTGGTCGTGGCATCAGCATTCCAGCAGATAGGCATCAACTCGGGCACTGACGGAGGCAAGGCGGCGTTTATCACCGCGCTGTACGTTGTGCTTGTGCCGGTGTACGCACTCGCTCTCAAGAAGCGCGCTCCCATCAACGTGTGGATAAGCGTTGCCATAGCGGTTGTAGGCTTCTATCTTCTCTGCATCACGGAAAATCTGACCGTAGCACCCTCAGACCTTCTGGTTATGGCGTGCTCGATGATCTTCCCTATCCATATCCTCACGATCGACCACTTCTCACCGAAGTGCGACGGCATCAGAATGTCAATGATTCAGTTCTTCACCGCGGCGGTGCTTAACCTCGCGGTCGCCCTTATCGCGGAGGGCCCCTCGGAGCTTGGCGAGATATTCCCCGCCATAGGTCCCATTCTCTTCCTCGGTATCGGCTCAAGCGGTATTGCATACACTCTGCAGATCCTTGGACAGAAGGACGTCAACCCCGCGGCAGCGTCAATCATTCTCTCGCTCGAGTCGGTGTTTGGTGTTATCGGCACAGCGCTCTTCCTCGGCCAGACGCTCTCACCCCGCGAATATCTCGGCTGCGCGGTGGTGCTAGTGGCGGTTATCCTCTCACAAATTGACTTTACGGCTATAAAAAGCAAAATAAAAAAAGACGAAAAATAAAAAACAGAGCAAGAACGGTGCTTATCATTCGTTTTTGCTCTGTTCGTTTTATTTACTGTTTTAACGTCGGGGGCGGTTACTTGCCTTCGGCGTGAGATGCGCCTGTGCGCTTGAGCTCCGACGGCGAGATGCCAAAATGCCGCTTAAAGCTCTTGGAGAAATTGAACTCGTCCTCATATCCGACCATATGCGCGCACTCACCGACGGTATATCCCTCGGCTAAAAATTTCTTGGCAAACTCCATACGCACGTCTGTGATATATTCCTTTATACCGACGCCGTAACGCTTCTTGAATATTCTGTAAAGGTAGCTTCTCTCAAAGCCGAAGCTGCGGGCAAGCGAGGACACGCGGAGGTTATCCATATAATTATAGCGTATATACTGCCGTATCTTGCCGAGCTTATCATCCGACTCGTCATCTGCATTCTCAGATAAAAGGCGGTACATCAATTCATATATGAAGGAAACGTATATATCCGGCGCGGCAACTCCGCCGCCTATCAACTCCTTCAGCTTCTCGCCCATACCCTCAGGAGTCTTGTATACCGAGCGAGCGCTGAGAAACGCCGAGGCGCGACCGCCCGAAAAGGCTATCCAATGATAGCTCCACGGTGTTTTCTGATCCGCCGAGTAAACGGTAACCTCACCGTGGCGTATGACAAAGAGCTCGCCCGCTGATATTTTATGCGTACCATATTTATCTTTCAGCACACCGCATCCCGAGGAGCAAAAATGAATGAGATAATACTCCCTGACAAACGGACCGAAGGTGTGTCCTCTGTCACAGTCCTGCTCTCCGACGAATAAGGGATAGACGTCGGTGTACTCACCGATGCACTCTATAACGCGCTGAATTGCCTCCATATGATGCTCCTTTCTGTCTTTAACAACATTTTACCATGCATAAGACACAAAAATCAATACAAAATACACAATTTTTGTGGTACAGTAAAGAAAAAAGCCAAAGGAGACCGTATATGAAGCTCACGTTTATGGGTGCGGGAAGCACCGTTTTCGCAAAGAACGTTCTCGGCGACGTTCTTCTCACCCCTGCTCTTAATGAAAATCTCGAGATCGCGCTCTACGATATTGACGGAGACCGTCTTGAGGAGTCGCGCATGGTGATCGACGCGCTCAACAGAAAGTACAACGAGGGCAAGGCTAAGATCGGCTGTTACCTTGGTGTCGAGAACCGTAAGGATGCGCTGAGGGGCGCAAAATTCGTCGTCAACGCTATCCAGGTCGGTCTCTATGACCCTTGCACTATAATCGACTTTGAGATACCGAAGAAATACGGTCTCAGACAGACTATCGGTGACACGCTTGGCATCGGCGGTATCTTCCGCGGTCTCAGGACCATTCACGTGCTGAAGGACTTCGCTCGCGATATGGAGGAGGTCTGCCCTGACTGCTACTTCTTGAACTATACTAACCCCATGGCTATCCTCACGGGATATATGCTGAGATATACGAAGATCAAGACGGTCGGTCTCTGCCACAGCGTGCAGGTCTGCACGTCGGATCTGTTCCGCGGTCTTGGACTCGACCACTCTGAGATAGGCTCGGAGCTTATTGCGGGCATCAACCATATGGGCTGGCTTATCGACGTCAAGGACAAGGACGGTAATGACCTCTACCCCGAGATACGCCGCCTTGCCAAGGAGATGAACGAGAGAGAAAAGCACGGCAATATGGTGCGCTTCGACTACATCGACAAGCTCGGCTACTACTGCACCGAGAGCTCGGAGCACAACGCTGAGTACAACCCCTTCTACATCAAGTCGAAGTATCCCGAGCTCATCGACCGCTTTAACATTCCGCTTGACGAATATCCTCGCCGCTGTGAGGTGCAGATAGAGAGATGGCAGAAGCAGAAGGAGGAGCTTCTGAATGGCGGTGACATAGAGCACACACGCTCAAACGAGTATGCCTCTCACATTATGGAGGCAATAGTCACCGACACGCCCTACAAGATAGGCGGCAACGTACTAAACAACGGCCTTATCGACAACCTCCCCGCTGACGCCTGCGTTGAGGTACCCTGCCTTGTTGACGGCGGCGGTATCCACCCGACCCACGTCGGCAGACTCCCCGTGCAGCTCGCGGCCATGAATATGACCAACATCAACCCTCAGCTCCTCACCATAGAGGCGGCTGTAACCGGCAAGCGCGAGCACATCTATCATGCCGCAATGCTCGAGCCGCACACCGCCGCGGAGCTCTCCATCGACGATATAATCAAGATGTGCGACGAGCTCTATGACGCGCACACAAGCGCGGGTTATCCCGTCTTGTCTTGACAAAGCAAGACAAGACAACTATGATTGCCCTATGGGCAAGTTATGAGTTATGATTGCCTGACGGCAAGTTATAGCTAGTGGGCAATCATATCAAAACTTTTGCGCAGCAAAATCATAACTTTCACACAGTGAAATCATAACGAGTGCGATAGCACTCTCATAACTTATAACTTTATATAGCAACTCTCTATAAACAAAAAAGCAAGAGCCTTGGAATCAGATCCTCAGCTCTTGCTTTTTGCTTAATTCATGGATTAGTTTTCAACAATCCAAGTCTCAGCGGTCTTCTTGGACATTCTCTTAATGCCTTCGGTAGCATACTTAGACTCTGCACCGCCGTTGGTGTAGAGGAAGTACTTGCCGTCAGCGGTAACGTAGAGAGTCTCCTCGTAGCCGCAGGGATCGCCGTAGTAGCCGTTGGTTACCTTCTTAACGATGGTAGAAGCGGCAGTATCATACTCAGTTCCACAGATAATCTTCTTCATTTTCTTTCTTCCTTTCCATATATTTTTACATCACACGTCCTTAATAACAGAGACGAACAAAGCAAAGATGATTTGACGCAGAGCGTCATGAATTGAATCCCTCCGGCTTCATGATTTGAAAAAACATTTTTCATGAATTGAATTGCCCACTTGCAATATGCCAAAGGCAATTCATGAGTCTGAGACTCAATTCATGGCTTGTGCCAATTCATGCCCGAAAGGGCAATTCACTGAGGTGCTCAGGCACCTCATTACTGATCCTTGATCTTATCAATATCGTAGGGCGTAGTCTGGTAAACAAAGTAATTGAGCCAGTTGGTGAACAAAAGCGTTGCGTGGGCGCGCCAGGTAAGCATAGGCGGCTTCGTATCGTCGTCACCGGGGTAGTAATTCTTAGGCACCTTGGGGTTGATGCCAAGAGCCTTGTCACGTAGGTATTCCTTCTCAAGAGTGTTGGCGTCATACTCGGAGTGTCCGGTGAGGAACACCTGCTTGCCGCCGGGAGTGATCACCGCGTAAACGCCTGCCTCCTCGGAGGAAGCGAGAATCTTGAGAAGAGGGGTAGCCTCGATATCCTCTCTCTTAACAGTAGTATATCTTGAGTGAGGCACGTAGAACGTCTCGTCAAATCCACGGAAGAGGATCGAGCGCTTATAGTCAACGGTATGGGGGTAGACACCCGAGAGCTTCTCATCCATAAGATACTTTTTTATACCGAAGTGGTAGTAAAGACCTGCCTGAGCGCCCCAGCAGATATGCAGGGTGCTATGCACGTGAGTCTTGGACCACTCCATGATTTTCGTCAGCTCATCCCAGTACTCTACCTCCTCAAACTCCATCTTCTCAACCGGAGCGCCGGTGATGATAAGTCCGTCGAAGTATCTGTCCTTCACGTCATCGAATTCCTTATAGAAGGCGAGCAGATGCTCCTCGGATACGTTCTTGGATTTGTGGGTAGAGGTATGTATAAGCTCTATCTCCACCTGAAGCGGCGTATTGCCGAGCAGACGGGATAATTGCGTCTCTGTGTCAACCTTAGTTGGCATTAAGTTAAGAACGAGTATCTTCAGAGGACGGATGTCCTGAGTGATAGCTCTCGTCTCTGTCATTACAAATATATTCTCCGCCTCGAGAGTTCTCACAGCGGGGAGCTCGTTGGGGATCTTAATAGGCATTATAATTCTCCGTTAAGTTGTCTGTATTTTTCAGATGCTCTCAAGAGCCTGCTTAAGGTCGGCAATAAGGTCGTCCTTATTCTCAATACCGCAGGAGTAGCGCACAAGGTCGCTGGATACTCCCGCCGCGATAAGCTCCTCATCGTTCATCTGTCTGTGAGTCGCGGAAGCGGGGTGCAAGCAACAGGTACGAGCGTCGGCAACGTGAGTCTCGATAGCGCCGAGCTTCATTGCCTTCATGAACTTTTCCGCAGCACTTCTGCCGCCCTTGACACCGAAGCTGATAACACCGCAGGTTCCATTCGGCATATACTTCTTAGCGAGGTCGTAATACTTGTCACCCTCGAGGCCGGGGTATCTCACCCAAGATACGTTCTCGTGAGTTTCAAGGAACTTAGCAACCGCGAGAGCGTTCGCACAATGTCTCTCCATACGTACGTGGAGGCTCTCAAGACCGAGGCCGAGAATGAATGCGCTCTGAGGCGACTGAGTACAGCCGAAGTCACGCATAAGCTGAGCGGTACACTTGGTGATGAAGGCGCCCTCCTTGCCAAACTTCTGTGCATAGGTGATGCCGTGATAGCTGTCGTCGGGAGTGCAAAGTCCGGGGAATTTATCTGCATGCGCCATCCAATCAAAGTTGCCCGAGTCAACGATACAACCGCCAACTGCCGAGCCGTGACCGTCCATATACTTGGTGGTCGAATGCGTAACGATATCTGCGCCCCACTCGATAGGTCTGCAGTTGATGGGAGTCGCGAAGGTGTTGTCTATGATGAGCGGAACGCCGTGAGCGTGCGCGCACTTAGCGAAGAGCTCTATGTCGAGGACGTTGAGAGCGGGGTTTGCGATAGTCTCGCCGAATACCGCCTTGGTATTAGGTCTGAATGCCGCATTGAGCTCCTCCTCGGTGGAGTCGGGAGAAACGAAGGTGAAGGAAATGCCCATCTTCTTCATAGTAACCGCGAAGAGGTTATACGAGCCGCCGTAGATAGCGGAGGACGAGATAACGTGATCGCCCGCGGATGCGATGTTGAATACCGCAAAGAAGTTTGCCGCCTGACCGGACGAGGTGAGCATAGCCGCACTGCCACCCTCAAGCTCGCAGATCCTTGCCGCAACGGTATCGCAGGTGGGATTCTGAAGTCTGGAATAGAAGTAACCCGATGCCTCGAGGTCAAAGAGCTTGCCCATATCCTCGCTTGTAGCATACTTGAAGGTAGTGCTCTGGATGATGGGAATCTGTCTCGGCTCACCGCTCGCGGGAGAGTAGCCGCCCTGGACACAGCTTGTTTCTATTTGAACTTTTCTTTCTTTCATTTTTCTATTTCTCCTTGTTGGATATGTTCTAGCCCGATAATTTTATCATACTGTACAAATATTGTCAAGTGGTTTCGTTAATATTTTACAAAGAATAACGCGTGAACATATGTATACGCGCCCAAAAAATGTTTTTATTTTGATGTGTATGTAAAAAGATATTAAACTTTCACCTCTTTCCTTGACTATTTACCAAAACTGTGGTAGAATATACTTCCCCGACAAATCCCCAAAGATGGGGAGGAAAGGAGATATATATGAACTTTTTACTGCTTGTAACGGATGCTCCCGTTTTCTCACTGCATGATCTCGGTGTTGCGGGCTTCAGAATCCTGCTCGCCATAATAATCGGTGGAATCATCGGTATGGAGAGAGGTCGGCACGGACGCGCGGCAGGTATGCGCACGCATATTCTCGTGTGTATCGGAGCAACTCTTGCCTCAATGACCGGTATGTACGCTTATAACATCCTCGAAGGCACGAACGATCCGCTAAGACTCGCCGCTCAGGTAATATCCGGCATAGGCTTCCTCGGTGTCGGCACCATACTTATCAAGGGTAGATTCCAGATTACCGGTCTCACCACCGCCGCAGGTATCTGGTGCGCGGCAGCCATCGGTATCGCGCTCGGTATCGGCTTCTATGAGGGAGCTATCGTAACCTTCCTCGGCTCGGTCATCGCGGTAACCGTAATGCACCGCTTTGAATACAGAGTGACAAGACGCCACTCGAGATTCGGTATGTACGTAGAGATCATCTCCGCTGAAAGGGTGCGCCCCGTCATAGACTACCTTAATGAGCATTACCACGCCATAGATATGCAGATAACTCCGCCCAGAAGCGGCACCTCCGGCTACGTCGGAATCGAGGTCAATATCCTCCCTTCTTCAAAAAACCCAACCACACCGCAAAAGGTCGCACAAGAGCTTGAGAAGCTCGAGGACGTCGTCTTCGCTCTTGAGTCGATTTAATATCTGAAAAACAAAAAACACGGTGAGCAAATCCGTTTTTGGGCGGAGAGGTTCATCGTGTTCTTTTTTGTTAATTTCAAGTGAAGATATTCGGTATTGTCCAAGTCAAATCAAAGCAGCTTCTGGCCGTTTATCACAAGGCTGAAGGTGAGACCGATAGCCTCCGCTGCCTGACGTGACATCTGCATTCTGCCGATGAAGATCTGGAAGTAGTCGATGACCGCGCTAATGGAGGTGTCTACATCGAGCTCGAGGATTATCGACTTCTTATCCTCGCTGACCGTAACGGTAGACTTCTCTACCGAATAGTTGACTCTGTCGTGGATATCGAAGGTAGAATAATCGGAATTTCTCACACGGGTGCGCCTTACGTCGCATTTATCCGCTATAATGAGAGCCGCCGCAACAGGGTTTACCGGCACGCCGGTGCCCTCATCGTGGTTGCCTATCGCGGTGACCACGGTGGCGATCTCCTCGGCATCCATACCAAGCTTATCAAGGAGTCTGAAGGCCATAACCGCGCCGCTCTGCGAGTGGTCAACGCGGTTGACGAGGTTGCCTATGTCGTGCAGATACCCGGCTATCTTGGCGAGCTCGACCGTCCTCTCGTCATAACCGAGAGTCTCTAGGATATATGCCGCTCTCTCCGACACCTTGCCGACGTGGGCAAAGCTGTGCTCGGTGTAGCCAAGAGCCTTGAGCGACTCGTCAGCCTTGGTGATATAGATCTTAACGTCCTTGTTGTTTTTGATTTGTTCAAGAGTAATTTTCATAGATTTGTTCAGATGGATTCTGTGATCCTGTGAGCGAGTTTATTTATCAGCTCCTCGCCCTCCGCGCGCAGCGAAGACTTGAAGGAGATATCGTCCGAGATAAACTCTGTGTCCTTAAGAGAGGAAAGTATCTCTCTCATACCCTTACCTGCAGTGAGCGCCCACGAGCCACTCTCTATAAGCGCAATTTTTCTTCCCTTAAGAGCGTGAGCTGTAAGGTCACGAAGCAGGTTTTCCATATTGACAAACACACCGCCGTTATACGTCATAGACGCAAAGACGAGGTGACTGTACTTAAAGCAGTCGGCTATTATCTCGGAGTGCTCACTCACCGAGACGTCGTGCATAACGCACTTAATACCCATCTCGCGAAGGCGGCAGGCAAGAACGTTTGCCGCATTCTCTGTGTTACCGTACACCGAGGCATACGCAATTACTACGCCCTGCTCCTCGGGCTTATATCCCGCCCAATGAACATATTTATTTACATAATAGCCGATATTATCTCTCCAAACAAATCCGTGGAGAGGACATATCATTTTAATATCAAGTCCCGACGCCTTGCCGAGAAGCTTCTCGACCTGCATGCCGTACTTGCCGACGATGTTGCAGTAATAGCGTCTCGCCTCATCGAGATAATCACGGTCGAAGTCCACCTCATCGGCAAAGAGAGCGCCATTCAATGCCCCAAACGTGCCGAAGGCGTCAGCCGAGAAAAGAGTTCCAGTAGCCGTATCGAAGGTCACCATAACCTCGGGCCAGTGAACCATAGGCGCGGAAACGAAGGTGAGCTTGTGCTTGCCGAGGTCAAGGGCATCGCCCTCCTTAACTGTAAGAGCATTTACCTCTGTGCCCTTAAACGCCTTTATCATATCGAGAGTCATCTTGTTGCACACCACGGTGCACTCGGGGTGGCGAAGAAGCACGTCAAGAAGAGTTGCGGAGTGATCGGGCTCCATATGCTGGACTACAAGATAGTCAAGCGCCCTTCCCCCAAGAGTGTGCTCCACATTCTCTATAAAGGTGTCCGTAACCGCCCTGTCAGCGGTGTCGATGAGTGCTGTTTTCTCATCAAGTATAAGATATGAATTATAGGATATTCCGCGGGGAACGTTGTAGACCGCCTCAAAGAGCTTGAGCCTTCTGTTATCAACTCCCACCCAGATTATATCGTCATAGATTTTTCTTGTGCAATACATTTTTCTTTCCTTTCAAAATAGGGCAAGCCACAGGAGGCGCCTCATCATTACAATATATATTATTGCATATTTGCGCGGGCAAAGTCAATAGTTTTTTCTTGGCAATCTCCTTGTCACTGCCCAAAAAAGATGAATAGTAAAAAATAACCGACTTATTGGATTATCTTTTTCAAAAACCCCTTGCCAAATCCGAAAAAATATTATATAATGGTTGCGTATGTAAAAATTAAAAAAGAAAAGGAAAAAACCATGAAAGAACTTCTTAGTCTCTTTGACGGCCTCTTAGCCTTCGGTCAGAATGGCAACTGGAAGATGATCTTGATGTGGATAATCGGCGGCGCGCTGATCTACCTCGCAATCAAGAAGGAAATGGAGCCTACACTCCTTCTCCCCATCGGCTTCGGCGCGATTCTTATGAACTTCCCCGGAGTTGTTGAATACTTCTGTTCCGCATGCCAAGAGCAGGTCACATACAGCGCGTTCACCGATAAGGTCTGCAACCTTTGTAACGCACCCGGACTTGTAACTGCGAAATTCCACGGCATAGCAGAGCCTCTTCACGAGCTCTACAACGCAGGTATCGCAAACGAACTCTTCCCGCTCATACTCTTCATCGGTATCGGCGCGATGATCGACTTCGGTCCGCTTCTCACCAACCCCAAGCTCATGATCTTCGGTGCTGCGGCTCAGTTTGGTATCTTCTTTACCCTCTGTATGGCATCGATCTTCTTCCCCGACTTCAGAGACTATGCATCCATAGCTGTTATCGGCGCGGCAGACGGCCCCACCTCCATAGTCGTTGCTAACCAGCTCGGCTCCCAGTACGTTGGCGCTATCACAGTCGCAGCATACTCATATATGGCTCTCGTGCCTGTAATCCAGCCCCCGATCATCAAGCTCCTCACCACTGAGAACGAGCGTAAGATCCGCATGGCATACAAGCCCAAGAGCGTATCCAAGACCACCAAGATACTCTTCCCCATCATCATCAGCATGGTAGCGTGTATCTTTGCTCCCGGAGCAGGCTCTCTTATCGGCTTCCTTATGTTCGGTAACCTTATCCGTGAGTGCGGCGTTCTTGATTCTCTTTCCGAGACCGCGCAGAAGGTTCTTGCAAACCTTATCACCATCTTCCTCGGTATCACCATCGCCTTCAATATGACCGCTGCTCAGTTCCTCAACGCTGAAACCCTTCTCATCATGGGTCTTGGCCTTATCGCCTTCATCGTTGACACCGCAGGCGGCGTTCTCTTCGGCAAGCTCTACAACGTATTTGCTAAGGAGAAGATCAACCCCATGATCGGCGCGGCAGGTATCTCCGCATTCCCCATGGCAGGCCGTATCGTACATAAGATGGGTCTTAAGGAGGATCCTCAGAACTTCCTTCTTATGCATTCCACAGCAGTTAACGTATCCGGACAGATCGCATCGGTTATCGCCGGCGCGCTTATCCTTCTGTTCTTCGGAGCATAATCTTGAAAGGAGAAAGAATATGAATATATTTGAAAACATCAGTCTCGAGAGGCTCTTCTCCATCGAAGGACACAGCGTCGGTTGCCTTGGTTACATGGGTATCGGTATGCTCGGTATATTTATCATTATCGGCATCATCATCGCGGCTACCTACGGTACCGCGTACTTAACCGAAAAGCTCGCAAAGCCGAGTGACGACGAATAATTAAAACATAAAGCGGAGACGACGTACCGTCTCCGCTTTTTTATGGAAAGACAACGGTTAGATATAGAAATTCTAACCGTTGTTTGCATTTTTGTTCTTTTATTACGCATAAGAAGAACGAGGACTCAGCATTTAGCCAAGCCCTCGTCTTTTATTTATAATCCGGGAGAATTAATAGTTCTCTTTTCTAACCTCGAAGTAGGACTGAGGATGAGCGCATACGGGGCAAGCCGCGGGAGCCTTGGTGCCCATTACGAGGTGACCGCAGTTGCGGCACTCCCACATAG
>CAZUQN010000001.1:52699-80509 GCA_964622425.1 uncultured Ruminococcus sp. | reverse complement strand
GGATTATGTGAAATTTATCTCTTTAAAACTAGTTCGTATTATTCTCTCTTGCCTACACGCCCCTGCCCTATTTGCTACTCCTCATCGTCTATAACGGGAGAGACAACGTGCATCGCGTCCATAAATTCTTGATTGATCTTGCTTACCTCGTAGTTGTATCTGTTACGGTATTTGTTATACTCCTTGACAAGCTCGATCACGGTGGGATCGTTTTTATTATAATCTGTGAAGTAGATCGCGGTCTCGGAAAGTATCTTTCCGATCTTTGCGAAATCTCCGTCTGCCGCGGCAAGATCTCTGTTTGCTCTGGCAAAATCCGACGCCTTATACTTATAGGTCGGCTGATTTCCGGGATAGACTATGTCCGAGTTTGCCTCATCGAGCCACTCGTCATCTGTGGTCGTCCACTCACTCATAGGCAGGTAGGAGTAGCCCACAGCCTCATCCTTGTGTCCTAAGAGATCAAAGACCACCGCAACGTTAAACTCGGTGACGTCGGTAGCCTCGATGACCACTCTCGACTCGGGGTCGCACGCAAGCGACATACCCGAATTGTTTTTGGTTACGGTGTCATCAAGCACTGTCTCGTTCGATCCGAGCCGGCGGAAGCGAAGCGACTCATCATCAGTGAGCATAGTAAGTCTGATCGCGGTTTTCGTGCCGTCCTCCCACATCTCGCTTGTGAGAGATTTGCCATCGGGCGATATGGATATGCCGCCAGCGAGGTTGAGAACCCAAGTCAGCGTCGTCGGCGAGGAGAAGCTGATCTCGTCCTGGAGAATGACGGTGCGGCGTGAGTTGGTAAGCAAAACACCGCGATATGCGCTCTCGCAGGTGGAGCCGTATTGCTTCGTCATATCCGATATAGCGTATCCGCCGTTCTCATCCGAGTAAAAGCTGTTTATCACGGGATAATCCGTGTTTAAGGTGGTGTATCTCTGTCCGTGGACGAGCTCGTCCGAATGTATAATAACCGAGCTGTGCCCCTCAAGGGATTTTCTGTATAGCTTGAAGCGTGTGCCACCCTCGGAGCTGTTCCAGAAGCCCTTGACGTTGTAGTTCTCGGTACCTGGGTCGCCGCACCAATCCACGCCACCCATCCTGAGTATAAAGTTGCCCGTGTCAAAGTCGGAGTGATCGTGCGCTACGGGGCCGACGTGCAGACCCGTGTAAACAGATTCCGAGTCGTGAGAGGATCTGAAGGTCGCGGTATGTATGCCCTTAAAGTTGTTGTCAAGGGGCATCTCGTACCCCTCTGTATCAAGGTCGGGATCGTAGAATATTACGTCCATAAGCGACATTGCGAAGTCACGCTCAAATACCATAGTATTTCTGAATGCCGCAAGGCAAGGATCGTCATACACCTTTGCCGCAAGGTAGAAATACGAGCCGTCAATACGCGACTTCGACGAGTTGTGGTAATTCCAGATGTAGTAATCCGAATCACATATCCCCGCCGCGTAGTAGAAGCTCTCATAGAGTCCTACCGCGTCCTTGTATCCGTAGCTTCTGCCACAGCTTGTTTCAAATGCTACGAGTGTATTGAAAAGCGTATCCACGCAATACGACCAGTAGGACGGAGACTCGGGATACGAGCCGTCGGGAGCGAACTGCAGAAGGCACTTCTCAAAGGATTTAACGTAATTTTCTATAACGTAGAGGCAGTTGTCACGGTATTCGTCATACTCGACGATAGCGAGAGCTGAGACTATCATTCCCGCGCCGCATACGGTCTGCCAGTTGTTGGTACGGTTTATCGTGCGCCAAGCACCCGCGGCGCCAGCCGCCTTGGATACTGAGAAGTCACACTTATTCTGAATAGACGAGCCTACTCCGTCGTACTTTATCGAGTAGTAGCCCTTCATCATACCCTTGTTGTAAAGGATGTCGGCAAGCTCACGGCGCTTCTCGGGCTCGTCGTCAAAGGCGTGGTATACCCAATCGTATCCGATGGCATAGGCATAAGAGCCGTCAGCTACGTTGAGGAAATGTCCCTCTCCCCAGTGCTCCCATTTATCGAGCTCCTTGGCAAACAGGTAGAACGCGTCGGCGTACTTTTTCTCGCCCGTCATCTGGTAGGCAAAGGCTATGCTCTTCATCTTCTCGGTATAGGTTCCGACGTTCGATCTGCCGCCGAGGTCATAGCCGTCTCCGTAGCCCGAGGAATTACTGCCGAGCTCTACGGTGATAAGCTCACCGGTTTTTATGTCCGTGTATGAATAGCTTGTCTCTCCGACAAGTCTGTTTCCGTTTTCATCATAAATGTAGTGGGGTTGTCTGATGGCTTCTATTACCTGATCGTTAAGCCAGACAACCTTGCCGCTATCGTTAACTGTGAAATGGGCGTTAAAATAGCTTGTACCCATATAAAGCTGATGCACGATGCCCTCATAGTAAGGGTCGCCGCGCTCTCCGCTCGAATACACCTCGCGAAGATTGTCGAAGCCCTCCTTGTCAATAAGGAGTCTCGGATGCGTGGTGCTGCCCGAATAGGACTGAAGGTCGGAATATACCTCTTCTCCGGTGGGCCTGTCCATAACTATACTGTTAATGATGGGTATCTGAGTTTTCAGAGATGAATATGCGGAGCTGTATCCGCTGATCTCACTGTGGGAAAGGACGAGCAGTCCCATCGCCTCGTCGTAATAAGACTCAAGGCCGAATATATCCTCTGCCATAGAGATGGAGATAAAGGGCACTCCGCCCTTCTCGGTAACGGAAATCGTGAAGTCGGTCATCTTGGCGCCGTTAAGAGTCCAAGATGCGGAGCCAACGGTCAGACGAGCCGTGTCGCCACCGGACAAAGAAATCTTCGCGGCTGAGCCATTTAAGGTATAGGTGGCACCGGTGTATTCACATACGATCGACACGGGTATGTACATCGAGCCCGAATCGGTCTTGTACGGTGAGAGGTCATACTCTTCCGACAAGGTCTTTCTCTCTCCGCCAAGGAGCGCGTGATTCACGCTGTCGATCAGCCAAAGCTCGGACGTGTAATCCGCGGCTACGGCGATATTCACTCCGCTCGCCTCAAGGAGCGAGCACACCGCGCCAAGGCATATGCACAAGCACAGACACAGTGATATAACACGTTTCAGTTTTCTCATTCTTCTCCTTCCCGACGGCATCTTAAGTTATCCCGTCGAATATTCTTTCCGCCCGCGCTCTATCGTCGACAAAGCCGTAGACAAACACGTCGCGGTATTTTCTTATAAATCCTTCCCCCTCAGCAAAGGAGGAAAGAAGCTCTATTCTGTTTGTTGCGAGCTCATAAAGCTCCATTCTCTCGTCGCTCGTTTTAGCTATAAACACGCCGATTTCCTGCACAGTGCTAACTTTACCGTACAAAATGAGGGCAAATTCCTCCGTTGGAACCTCGGCGTCTCCATACAGAGCCGTAAGCATTTCCTCATCGATATAGCCGTCTTCATACTCCGAGGAAAGCGAGGAATAGACCCGAGCCTCAAGGGGGTAGACGCGGCAAAACTCAAGGGCAATTGCCTCGGCGTGTCTCTCTTGTGAGCAAGAGGTGAGGAAAACGAGAGAGATTAAAAGTATGAGAGAAAGTGTTTTTTTCATACGAACTCCTTTACATTGGGACAAGAGGCATCTTGCTTTTTTGTATAGGAGTTTATGATACTTTCGGCAAAAAAATTCTTACTTTTTTACTTATTAAAGTCTGCATCTTTGAGATGAAGGCTCTTTTTCCGGATTAAGCTCTGCTGTATTTTACGCAGTAAGCTCTCCCGCGGTATTCTCCTCCATAAGCCTCTTGATATCCTCCTTGGGTACACCAAGACTGAAGAGGTGGTAGAGCTTTGCGACAGCGGCCTCGGTGGTCATATCTCTGCCGCTGACCGCGCCCGCGCTCTTAAGCTGGGATGAGGTCTCGTATGCGCCTAAAGAGACCGTGCCCGAGGGACACTGCGAGCAGACGGTAATAACCGCGCCCGAGGAAAACGCCTTCTTGATAATGGGAAGAAGATCGCCGTTGCCCATAGGGATATTACCCGCGCCGAAGGTCTCAAGCACGATGCCCGAGAGCTTCTCTGTCATTATATCCTCAAAGAGACCGAACTGAATGCCGGGAAATACCTTAAGGACACCTATCGGGACCTTGGCAAAGGGGTGGTATTTAAGTCCTCCCTCTCTCTTAGCAAGGATCGCGGAATGATTGTATTTAACCGTAATTCCCGCCTCTGCAAGATGGGGGTAGCTCGGGGTGTCAAAGGCGACGAGACCGTCCGCGCTCATCTTCATCGAGCGGTTACCTCGAAGGAGCCTTGAGCTGAAGTAAAGGCAGACCTCACACGCTACGCCCTCGCTCGCGATCATTATCGAGGTGATGAGGTTGTCGCGTCCGTCGGAGCGAAGCTCGGAGAGAGGAATCTGTGAGCCCGTGAGAATGACGGGCTTGTCAAGGCCCTCAAGCATAAAGGAGAGAGCCGAGGCGGTATAGGACATCGTATCCGTGCCGTGAAGGATAACGAAGCCCGAGTAGTCCTCATATTTCTCATAGATGACTCTGCCTATCTCGTTCCATTCGTCAACGCTCATATTGGACGAGTCGAGAAGGGGTGACATTTCATATAGATCCCACGCGGGGAAATCATATCTGTTAAGGTCGGGAATGTTCTTAAGCTCACTTGCAAGATAGCCTGCAACGGGGGTGTAGCCGTTTTCGGTCTTTTTCATACCGATGGTGCCGCCCGTGTGAATTATTAAGACCTTTTTTTCCTTGCCCTGATCGTTATTTTGCATTATTCTTTCCTCTGTTCATAAGAAGTCCGTGCTTGATATCCCAAAGCTTCTTTGAGAGGTCGACGTAGTACTTATGGGGATTCTCAAATCTCTTGACCTCGTCCCAAAGAGTCATTATCTGCGCCTTGCAATAGTCTCTCACCTCGTGAATGGAGGGGCACTCGTATACGCACTCGCCGCCCTTGAAGATAGGAATAAGAAGCTCCTTTGCGGTGAAGTTTGTCACGGTCTTTGTCTTCCATACCTGCACGGGGTCAAAGAGCTCGAGGGGCTCGTTTTCGTCGATGGTCTCGTCGTATACGCAGAGCTGGTCTGCAACCGCCGTGCCCGTCTCGTTATCGAAGATTCTGTATACCTTCTTGAAGTGGGGGTTGGTGATCTTCTCGGGATTCTCGGATATCTTTATCTTGGGTATTATCTCGCCGTCACGCTCTACCGCAACGAGCTTATATACTCCTCCAAATACGGGATTTGACTTAGCGGTGATGAGTCTCTCACCAACGCCGAAAAGGTCTATTCTCGCGCCCTGAAGCATAAGGTCGCGGATAAGCACCTCGTCAAGCGAGTTGGAAACTACTATCTTACACTCGGTATAGCCTGCCTCGTCAAGCATCTTTCTCGCCTTCTTGGAGAGATAGGTGATATCACCCGAGTCAAGACGGATGCCGCACTTCTTGATGCCGAGGGGCTTAAGAACCTTATCAAACGCCTTGATAGCGTTGGGAATACCGCTTCTCAGAACGTCATAGGTGTCAACGAGGAGAGTCGCGTTGTTGGGATAAAGCTTGCAGTAGGACTCAAACGCCTCGTACTCGGTATCGAACATCTGCACCCAGGAGTGCGCCATAGTACCCGTGGCGGGAATGCCGAATTCCTTGTCCGAGATGGCGCAGGCGGTAGCCGCGCATCCGCCTATGTAAGCGGCTCTCGATCCCATAATAGCGCCGCTGGCGCCCTGAGCTCGTCTAGCTCCAAACTCCATAACAGGTCTGCCCTGCGCCGCTCTGACAATTCTGTTAGCCTTGGTGGCGATGAGCGACTGATGGTTAAGGGCGAGAAGCACGTAGGTCTCTATAAACTGCGCCTCGACAGAGGGAGCGCAGATCGTCATAATAGGCTCGCCGGGGAATATGGGTGTACCCTCGGGTACCGCATAGATGTCACCGGTGAAGCGGAAGGTGCGAAGGTAGTTAAGGAATTCCTCGGAGAAAAGCTTCTTCGAGCGGAGGAAGGTAATGTCCTCCTCGGTAAACTTGAGATTTTTAACGTAGTCGATCACCTGCTCAAGGCCTGCGGCAATGGCAAATCCGCCGCCATCGGGTACCTTGCGGAAGAAAACGTCAAAGTAGGATATCTCATCAGCCTTGCCAAGCTCAAAATATCCGTTAGCCATCGTAAGCTCGTAGAAATCGCAAAGAAGAGTGTAGTTAGTCATATTTTTTCTCCTTAGGTTAAATCACAAATTAAGCTTCATATCGCCGCTCTCTATCCAGCCGAGCCTTCTCATAACCTCCGAGAAGACCAAGGACAGAATGGCGGGAAGGATCAAACAAACGGTAAGCACGCCGAAGACGGACATAGGTGTAAAGCCCATATCCGAGAATACTCCGATAGGTCCTACAAGACCGCACGTACCCATGCCCGCGGACACGCCCGAGCACTCGAGCTTAAACAAACAAGTCGACACGGGTCCCGTGATAGCTGAGGCAAGAGTGGCGGGAATCCATATCTGAGGCTTCTTCACAATATTGCCCATCTGGAGCATCGAGGTGCCAAGTCCCTGAGCTACGACGCCGCCCCACCTATTCTCGCGGAAGGAAGCAACGGCAAATCCGACCATCTGAGCACAGCAGCCCGCAACTGCCGCCCCACCCGCAAGTCCCGAGATGCCGATCATCGCGCAGATGGCGGCAGAGGAGATGGGGAGCGTAAGTATTATTCCAACGACAACCGAGATTATTATGCCCATAAAGAAAGGCATTATCGTTGTCGCATAGTTGATAAAGTGGCCGAGCCAATACATCACGTAGGCAACCGCGGGGCATACAAGCATTGCGGTTATCATACCGACAGTGAGAGTGACTGCGGGGGTGACGAGTATATCGACCTTGGTCTCTCCCGAGACAAGCTTGCCGACCTCGCACGCGATAAGCACGCAGATAAACGCGCCTGCGGGACCTGCCGAGACCGACTTTGTAACTCCGTCCGCGGCGGTGATGGCGGTGAGCATATCGTTGCCGCACATACCGACAACGCCCGAGGCAAACATAACGAGCGCGGGGGCCTTAAGAGCGTAGGCAACCGCGACACCGAGAATAGCACCCGTTGCTCCGCCCGATGCGGGAGCGTAGCGCGAGAGTAAGGACAGAAGCTCGTGGAATACGTTACCTTCGGGTACGTACTTCAGTATCGTACCAAAGATGGTAGCCATCAGGAGCGAGGCGAAAAGGCCAAGCGCCATTGCGCTCATAGCGTCAACAAAATAGACCTTAGGTGAGAGTGTAACGCCCTTTTTAGTAAGGAAAGAACGCACACGGGTAGGGGTTTCTTTAGATTTTTTCATATTATCCCTCTTTTCTTTGTTACCCCATAGTAAGAGGTCGGACGGCTTGTCCCGGGCTCTTACAATTTGCTTTGCTTTTATTTTTTCATCGATCTTTCGCGGTCGATGTAATTCTGCAGAATTATCTGCGCGGAGAGGGTATCCACGGTGTCCTTGCGCTTTTTACCGTAAGTCCCGGTCTCGCCGAGGAAGCGGTAAGCGACCATTGTCGTCATTCTCTCATCGTAGTAGTCGATAGGTATCTCGGTCAGCTCGGAAAGGAGCGCTCCAAACGCCTTGATAACGTCGGCGCGGGGGCCCTCCGAGCCGTCCATATTCTTAGGAAGGCCGATGATGATTTTCTTGCAGGAGCGCTTCTCTGCCTCCTCGGCAACCTTAATTGCGGTCTTTCTCATTCCGCCCTCGGAGATGGTGCCGATGCCTCCTGCGATAAGGCCCGATATATCACACTCGGCAAGACCTGTGCGCTTGTCACCGTAGTCAACGCCGAGATATTTTCCATGAGTAATATCCAAAAGAGATTCCTCCAAAAGTTTTGTTATATCTTTTCGTAAACGTCTATCACGAACTCGACCTCGGTCGTGACCTCCGAGAGTGAGAGCACGCGCTCTCTGTCCTCGCGTGAGGTGCGATAGGCGTAGGGTGTCATCATAAATAACGCGCGAATGTCCCCCTCCGTGTTAAGTTTTACGGTATATGAGAGGGTTTCGTGCGAGAGGAGCTTGAAGCCGTCAAGCCCCACCTCCTCGGGCTCATTCTTGTACGGTGTCTTGTAGATAACCGACTTAAGACCAAATAGGTGCTCCCTGCCGGGATAGACCATCACGAAGCGGCCGCCGAGCTTCAGCACACGGCTGACCTCGGGGATGGCGAGGGGGGAGAATGCGTTGAAAACGGTATCGACAGAGCCGTCAGCAAGAGGCATATCGTAGGACGTGGCGACCGCCAAGGAAAGGTTGCGATTGCGCTTTGCCGCATACCTCACCGCATCGCGGGAGATGTCAAAGGCGAGGACGTTGCTTTTGCCGTCGCGCTCACGCAGCCCAGACTCAACCTTGTCGGTGTAATACCCTTCCCCACAGCCTGCATCAAGCACGCAGCCGCCCGCGGGCGTGAGCTCGGTAACAAGCGCGGAGAGTCTCTCCGCCAGCGGCTCGTAGAAGCCACGTGACAAAAACGCGCGGCGTGCCTCGACCATCTCGGCATTGTCACCGTGAGTGCCGCCCTTGACGCCCAGAAGAAGGTTGTAATACCCCGCCTTCGCGCGGTCGTAGGAGTGGCCATTATTGCATTTTTTAGTATTTGTGTCAAGGATCAATTCGCCCTTGCATTTAGGACAAGCAAAATCCATTGGTGTTTCCTTTTTTGAATTTAGTAAGCTTTTGGCACTATGCTGATTAGTAGAAATTTCCGTCAGACAAGGCGCACCGAGCGAAGAGGATGAAGCCGTAGTAACCTACGGTGATTCCGATGAGTCGAGGAGCAACGCAGTATCACGAAAAATTATACAATCAGCATTGCGTCGCCGAAGGAGAAGAAGCGGTACTGCTTTTCTACTGCTTCTTTGTAAGCGTCCATAACAAACTCCTTGCCTGCGAGGGCGCTGACAAGCATTATCAGGGTGCTCTCGGGAAGGTGGAAGTTGGTGATAAGGGCGTCGACCGCCTTAAACTTGTAGCCGGGGTAAATGAATATCGAGGTCTCGCCGTCGATGGGGTGTACCTTGCCGTCGGGAGTGCTTACACTCTCGAGAACTCTACACGAGGTGGTACCTACGGCTATAATTCTGCCTCCCTTGGCGCGGCGCTCGTTTATCTCTCTCGCTACCTCGTCGGTGATGTGGAAGTACTCACCGTGCATAAGGTGTTCTTCAATCTTGTCGACCTTGACCGGACGGAAGGTGCCTAGACCGACGTGGAGAGTGACCTCGCCGTAGCCAACGCCCTTCGCCTTAATGCGCTCAAGGAGCTCGGGTGTGAAGTGAAGTCCCGCGGTAGGTGCGGCGGCAGAGCCCTCCTCCTTGGCATAGACGGTCTGGTAGTCGCTCTTGTTCTCAAGCTTCTTGGTAATATAAGGCGGCAGTGGCATATTGCCTATTGCGTCAAGGACCTCATAGACGGTCTTGTATTTCTCGGTATCGTAGTCGAATTTTACTACACGGTTGCCACCCTCGACCACGTCGGTGACGGTAGCCTTGAGTATGCCGCCGAAGTCGAAGGACGCGCCGACCTTTGCCCTCTTGCCGGGGCGGACAAGCGTCTCCCACTCACCGCTATCGAGCATGCGAAGGAGCAGAAGCTCCATTTGAGCACCCGTCTTTTCGGTAGTGCCAAGGAGTCTTGCGGGAATGACCTTAGATGAGTTGACGACGAGCATATCCTCGGGGTTGAGGTAGTCTATGATGTCGCGAAAGACCTTGTGGTCTGTTGTCTTTGACTCTCTGTCGAGCACCATAAGGCGGCACATATCTCTCTCAGCAGAGGGAAACTGCGCGATAAGCTCCTCGGGCAGGTCGTAGTAAAAATCGTGGGTGGTAAGAGAGGTCTCTAATCTCTCGTTTATAATAGTTTCGTTAAGCTTTTCCATTTATCCTCACATATCAAAAATCGTCACGCGCGCATAAACTATGAATGCGCATATATTAAAAGTATTATATAACATATTTAAAGATTTTGCAAGTGCATACGCGTAAATTTTAGGAGGCTATATGAAAAAGGCAGAAATATTCCGCGGGGTGGGAACCGCGCTGATAACGCCGTTTTCGGACGGAAGGATAGATTATACCGCGCTTGAGGGGCTGATTGAGCGGCAGATAGATGCGGGGATAGATGCTCTTGTAATAGGAGGCACCACCGCAGAGGCGGCAACGCTCTCGGACGAGGAGAGGTACGAGCTTTTCAGACGTGCAAAGGAGATTATCAGGGGTAGATGCAAGCTGATTTTCGGTACGGGGACGAACGATACGCGAGTGGCGGTGAGGCACACGGAGTTTGCCTCGAGGCTCGGGTGTGACGGGGTCTTGGTCGTTACTCCGTACTACAACAGAGGCACGGCAGAGGGTGTGATAAAGCACTACGAGGCAATCGCAAGCGCGAGCGGAGTACCCATCCTGCTCTATAACGTACCATCACGGACGGGGGTTAACCTGAGCCTTGATACACTCGAGAGACTCGCAGAAAACGAGAAAATAGTCGGCATCAAGGAGGCGTCGGACTCACTCGATAGACTTGTGGGCATATCGAGGATAGGCGGACTCGCTCTCTACTCGGGCAACGACTCGCAGATACACCCTGTACTTTCACTCGGAGGACTTGGTGTTATCTCAGTGGTGTCAAACCTCTATCCAAAAGAAACCCTGGATATTTGTAAACTCTATTTTGCAAATATGAGAGATAAGAGCCTTGATGCGCAGAAAAATCTATTACCTGTCATTAACGCATTATTCCTTGAAACAAACCCCGCGCCGATCAAATATGCCTTATCACAGAAGGGTCTCTGCAAGGCAGATATGAGGCTACCGATGTGGCTGCCTACAAAGGCTACGAGGGATAAGATCGATCATGTCATCAAGGAATATGACAAAGAGAAAACGAAGTAACAAAAAACGCTCAGGGCGAAAAGTGCACACCCTGAGCGTTTTATGAATAAATGATCAGATAAGCTTAATTACGTTAGAGTCCATTATCTCGACGTACATATCGGGGTCGAGTCTATGTAAGAGAGTCTGGAAGAACTGAGTCACGGGCTGCTCGGTGAAGAAGTGGCCTGCCTCGATAAGATTAATGCCCATCTCACCCGCCTCGGCCATTACGTTGTAGCCTATTCTACCGGAGACAAAGGTATCTGCTCCAGCACGGAGCGCCGCGGATACGTAGGACTTACCGTCACCGCCGACAACGGCTACCTTAGAGACGGGGATAAGAGCGTCGGCAACCTTTACGCCGTCGCAATCGAGAAGTCCCTTGAGAAGATAGGAGAAGTCCTCCATAGTGAGCTCCTCCTCGAGAGTGCCTATCCTGCCGAGGAAGCCCTCGCCGAAGGGGACAGCGTCCTTGATGCCGAGAATGTCAGCGAGAATATCGTTTACTCCGCCCTCGACCTTATCCGCTCTTGTGTGGAAGGACATAACGGATATATCGTTCTTTATCAGCTTAATGACCTTTCTCGCCACGTGCGAGTCCTCGGTAACCGAGCCAAGAGGCTTAAAGATCAATGGGTGGTGTGAAAGAATGAGATCTATATCGTGTGATACGGCGTAGTCGACTATATCCTCGGTAACGTCGAGGGTGATAAGGGCGCGATGTACGTCCTTCTGCACGTCGGACGAGCACATAAGGCCGTCGTTGTCCCAATCCTCTCTGAGTTCCTCGGGGATACGCTCACATAATCTTTCGTATATTTCCTTTACAGTCATATCAAGCTCCTGTTAATTTTGCGATTCTTTTTTCAATAATACCGATACGATCTTCCTCGTCGGCGGTCTCATATCCGCCCGCGCTTTTGCCCGTAAGAGCCTTTCTTGCAGCCTTTCTCTTGCCCTCAAGGAAGCCTAAATACTCAACACGGTCCCCCTCGTGAGGTATATCGGGGCCGAGCTCCGCCTCCTCGTCGGAGAGCTCGCGACACTCGCCGCAGTACTCGGCAACCATAGTCACATAATACTTGCCCGAGTCGAAGGAAAAGCGCTCACTGATAACGCGGAAGCCCGCCAAGGCAAGATAGCGTCTTAAGTGCTCCTGCTTGGTCATAGGCTGAAGAATAAGCCTTAGTGACTCGTCCTTAAGATGGGGCGCGTCCTCTATAATTCTCGCTATGAGCTCACCGCCCATACCGCATATGGCGTAGTCGGTTATTCCCTTGCCCGAGAGCGCCGCGGCACCGTTGGTGAGAATAAACTCGCATCTGTCCGAAAGCCCCTCGGAGGCCGCATTACGCTCAGCTGAGGAAAGAGGTCCCGAATTGACGTCCGAGAGGTAGGCGCGGTCTATCCTTGCCGCCTTCAAAAGAAAAATGGGCAGGTAGCCGTGGTCAGTGCCTATATCGGCAAAGACGGCTCCTGCCCTCACGTAGTCGGCGCAAGACAAGAGACGTTTGTCAAGCGAGCCGTTCATCACTTCTTGGACTCGAAATACTCGTTAAGAGCCTTTACAAGCGCGTCGCAATCCATACCGTGAGCTACACAAGCGTCAGCGATAGACTCGCTTCTCGCGTGGGGGCAGCCGGTGCAGAACATGCCGTTCATATGGAAGATCTTCGCAGCATTCTGATCAAAATCGATCACGTCGCCGATGATGCTATCTTTAGTTACGTTCATTGGAATTTACCTCTTGTTTATTTATTGTGATAACAGTATATCATAGTATGGGGAAAAAATCAACATATATTTTCTACTTTTCTCTTTACTTTTTTAGAAATTTATGTTATGATATCCTAGATATAGAATGAGAAATATGCGCTGTTTTGGGTTGTGAGGGTCAAATCGGGCCGAGAATTCTCCCAAAGCTTTCCCCGAAAGGAGTAAAATATGATAGTTGCGCTTGAAGAAGCAAAAAGAAGACTTGTCGCGCTCGAGGACGTACTCGTCGAGCTCGGTAATCAGTTAAGAATAGATGAGGCCAGGGAAAAGGCCGCTGATCTCGAAAGAGAGACTATGGTGCAGGACTTCTGGAACGATGCTGAAAAGTCGTCGAAGAAGCTCCGCGAGATAAAGCAGCTCAAGGACAAGGTCGAGAGCTACGAGGAGCTCGTATCAAGACTCGAGGACGCGACCGTGCTCTGCGAGATGGCTATCGAGGCAAATGACGAGGACTCCGCCGATGAGGTAGTATCCGAGACCGACTTTATCGAGGCTGAGGCTGAGAGAAAGAGAATCGAGGTTCTCCTCTCCGGTCCTTACGATAAGAACAATGCTATTCTCTCCTTCCACCCCGGTGCGGGCGGAACTGAGGCTCAGGACTGGGCATCTATGCTCTACCGTATGTACACCAGATGGGGTGAGAAGCACGGCTTCAACGTTAAGCTCGTAGACTGGCTCGACGGCGATGAGGCAGGACTTAAGTCCGCGACCATTATGATCGAGGGTATGAACGCGTACGGCTATCTCAAGAGCGAGAACGGCGTACACAGGCTTGTAAGAATATCTCCCTTCGACTCCTCGGGAAGACGTCACACCTCCTTCTCGTCGGTTGAGGTTATGCCCGAGTTTGAGGACGTTACCGAGGTTGAGCTCAGAGACGAGGACCTCGAGATCACCGCTCACCGCTCATCGGGCGCGGGCGGTCAGCACATCAACAAGACCGACTCGGCTATCCGTATCGTGCACAAGCCCACGGGTATCGTAGTTGGTTGTCAGACTGAAAGAAGCCAGCTTCAGAATAAGGAGACGGCGCTCAAGATGCTTAAGGCAAAGCTCATGGAGATCAAGATCCGTGAGAATCTCGACAGGATCGAGGACATCCAGGGCAACAAGGCAAACATTGAGTGGGGCAGCCAGATACGCAGTTACGTCTTTATGCCCTACACTCTCGCAAAGGATACGAGAACCGGATTCGAGGACGGTAATATCGACTCGGTTATGGACGGTAATATCGACGGATTTATCAACGCTTATCTTAAGCAACTCTCCAAAGAAGAGGAAAAATAAGCAAATATTTGTCAACTTATGTATGCAAAAAGGCGGTTATTCAACCGCCTTTTATTTTTTATTCGGTTTGCTCCTTCTTGGGCTCTGCGGTATCACAGCTATTTCTGTAAACCACGTATCTTGTATAAAGATACTCAAGCACGAAGTTGGATATCATAGTTACCGCGAGGACGATATACTCGTTTATCTGTGCCCTCTCGGCAAGGTTGCCAAGCACGGTGGATACCGGTGTAAACACAAGGTAAAAGAGGAACACAAGAAGCATTGAGAGCTTGACGTTGTTCGACGACTTGAAGGTCACCTTGCGGTTTATCGTAAAGTTCCAGAGTATCGACGCGACAAGGCTCGTCAGGTAGCTCACCCAATAATCGAGGTGTATAAGCTCGTTCATAAGAGTGAATAGGAGCACCTGAATTATACCCGCGCTGATGGAGAAAAGAGTGAATTTTATCGTTCTTATAAGCTCCTTGTTTTTCATAGCTTATATCTCCTTTATGAAGCAACGGCGGCGTCTGTGCTGACGCTTGTCAAACGGCTTCCACATACTCTGCACGTCTCCGTTGGTCTCAAGCTGAGGTCCTGTCTCGCAGATCTTAACGCCGTTTCTGATACAGACCTTGAGAAGCTCGTTCATCATAATGGCGGGGATACCCTGACTCTGCAGCTCGGGCTTGACCGCAACGAAGAACATCTCAAGAGTATCGTTATCGCTTCCGAGAGCCTTTAGCAATCTGAATACGCCGAAGGGGAGCATCTTGCCATTCGACTTTTTAAGAGCCTTGGCGATCGAGGGCACCATAACGGCAAAGCCGACGATCTTGCCGTCCTTATCCTTAACCGAGCAGATGTAGTCGAGGTTGACGAGCGGAATGTAGTCATCTACCGCGCGCTTGATAACTGCGGGTGTGAGCGGCACTGTGCCGTAAAGACGGGAGAAGGCAACGTCGATGATGGTGAACGCCTCAAACGCCTCCTCGTAAAGCTTCTTACGGTCGGTATAGGTCACTACCTTGAGACCGTGATGCTTCATTACCCTCTCGGAAAGATGCTCTATCCTCGGATCGATCGACTCGGGAACGAATATCTGGTACTCTATCCAGTCGATATCCTTTCTGAGTCCGAGCCTCTCCATATGCTCAAGGTAATAGGGGTGGTTGTAGAAGGTGATGGACATATTAAGCTCATCGTATCCTTCAACGAGCACACCCTCGTGATCCATATCGGTAAAGCCGATAGGACCCATTATTTCGGTGTGTCCGCGCTCCCTGCCCCACTTGACAACGGCGTCAAACAGAGCCGAGGAGACCTCGGGATCGTCTATAAAGTCAAAGCGGGTGAATCTGATCGCGTTCTTCTCCCACTTCTTGTTGTACGCGTGATTGATAAGGCCTGCGATTCGTCCAACCATTTTACCATCGCGATATGCCGCGAAAAGCTTGGTGTCGCAGAATTCGTGTGCGGGATTCTTCTTCTCGGTGAAGGTTGCCATCTCGTCACTCTTAAGGAACGGAACATAGTATTCGTTGTCCTTATAGAGCGTATTCGGAAACTCAACCCAGCGGGAAAGCTCGGACTTTGTCAATACCTCTTTGATCGTAATACTCATAACTGTCACCTTTGTTTGATTTTGTCACGCACTCTCACGCGGCGCGCTCAGTGCAGCACAAAAGTACATCATTGTCAAGTTCTTTGACACGTTTTAAACTTTTGTTACGCTAATCAATTTTGTATTTTTTATACACTCTTTCTGTGGTATAATAACACGGCAACAATAAATCAACTTAAAAGATAAAAAAAGAGGCCCTGCAGATAAAGCCGGGTCTCTTTCTATATTAAAGCTTCGCGATAAAGTCGATCAACTCGTCAAATCCGCCGTGGGGATAATCGTTAAGGTCAACTCCACGTGTATTTATTAGGCACTCGGTGAGCACAAATACGGGAATGCCGAGGGCGAGGGCCGAGAAGTCGTCTCGGGTGTCGTTGCCTATCATCACGCACTCCTCGGGGGATATACCAAGCTTTGCAAGAAGCTCGGTGAAGTAGGCAGGATTCGGCTTGCAGTAGCTACTGTTTTCATACGCCGTGATATACTCGAAGTCCTCTGGCGTCATACCACCAAGCCTTATGCGGCCGTGTGTGGCAACCATCGGAAAGAGAGGGTTGGTCGCGAGTATGGGACGAAGGCCCTTCCGCTTCACAGTCTCAAGCACCTCATGCACTCTCGGATATGCCTCGCAGGTGGCGTCTATGACCGAGGCAAACTCCGTGGCATAATAGGACTCTATTTCAGCTCTTACCGATGAAGAGCGGCCGCCCGATATTTCGTCAAACACCTGCCAGAAGCGATCCTCGTTTGAGAGCTTGCCGTCGTTTCTCAGCGTTGCGACGACCGCGCCCTCAAGCGCTTCCTTCATAATGGCGGTATCGTATCCAAGACTGCCGAGCTTACCCAAGATGGACACGAAATAGAGTCTGATAAATTCGTCCTGATCCATTCGGATAAGCGTGCCGTCAAGGTCAAAAAGTACAGTTGTTATTTTTCCCATCATTCAGTCAATCCGTAATTTACAAGCAGATAGCCGTCGCGGTGCACGCCAAGGTCCTCGTGACAGTCAGCGCCCACGCCGTCTCTGTGGTTGAATATATTGGACTCCTTGTAGAAGCTGCCGGGGCATACCCACCTCTCCTCCTCATTCTTGAGGTGGTGGGGGCCCATCATATTACGAAGGTTGTTGACAACAGTCACCTCAAGGGTGTTCTTTCCGGGCTTCAAATAGTCCTTAAGCTCTACACGGTAGGGGGGATAGAGCTTGGTTGCGACGTGCTCGCCGTTGACGCTGAGTCTTATCGCATTCATTCCTCTGCCCGTGAGCATTACGTGGTAATCGGTGCTGTCGAGCTCTACCTCGCGGGTGAGAGTAAGCTCGCCCGCAAACTCGGCAAAACCTGAATAGTCAAGCTTTGCAGCATCGACGCGAGTGGGCTTTGCGGCGATTATCGGCTGCTTATCGATAAAGAAGGTCTTGTCACTCGTCTCACTCACCTCGCCGTCGAAGCCGAGGCCGAAGTCACCGACGATGTATATAGGCTCGATCTCCATATCGTAGGACAGGCAATTCTTCATACTCTCGAAGGTCCAGGACTTGGAGAGATGCTCATAGCACGCGGGAGTCTGCTCTATCACCGATTCGAAGGTGATGACGTTTTCGCCCTCACAGACGTAGGGAGCGATATCGAGCCTTCTGAAGGCACTGTCACGGAAGTATCCGCAGTCGGTCTTGTCTATCTCTTTTCCGTTAACACTTATCTTGAATATCTCGGGAGTCTCGGTAGCGAGGAATATCTCGGAGGGTATCGAACAGATGGTGAAGCGGTAGTCCTGCTTAAGAGCAACCGCCCTCTCAAGAGCGTTGATTCTCGGGAGAATATTTAACACGTACCCCTCCTTCTCGACAAGCTCACCGTCAAAGTAGTAGTCGCAGAAGTCGAGAGTCAAGGAGTTGTGAGTGAAGGATTTTACATCCCACTCGCCCATAAGGCTGAGTCTTTCCGACGCGGAAGTTTCGGGGATTTCTTCCCTCTCTTCATGAGTGTCGATAAGTACAAGCGACTCGTAGGGAGCAAAGGTATGTACACCGGAGAAAGGAACAAGGTCGCCGCTCTCAATGATCATCTGCTTGTTGCCGCGCTTGATCTTGGCGGTGATCTCAGCGTTGTCGGTGTTTACGATATAGTGCATATCGTAGCCGTCGAAGGAGCGCGAGGTGTAGCCAAGGCGCGAGGGAGCCATGATGTCATTCGGCTCGACCTCGGAAACGGAGATTATTCTGCCGCCCGCCTTGCGGAATTCGTCAAGAAGCTTCTCGGTATTCGGGAGCAGCCTCTTATACTTAGTAGGAAGAACAACAGTCTTGTATCTCATCTGACCGATAACGAGCTCGCCGTTCTCCACTCTCGCGTGGCGGCGCATCAAGGTCTCGTCACCGAGATGATACTCGACGTGCTTATCCTCGATGGATCTCATATCTGCAAGGAAGGAATCGTTATATTCTCTGATAAGCTTAGACGACTCGGCGGTGAATTCATAGCCGTTGTAGATAGTCCAAGCGGTAGTCTCGGGATGGATAAGGAGCGTGTCAACGTTTACCCTGCCCTCCGCGATAAGCATACCGACACGTGACATAGAGTCGAAGAACACCTTCATATCCGCCCACCAAGGCTGCTGATAGTACATTGCCGGGGGATAATCGCGCTTTCTGATACCGCGCAGAGAGTAGCCCTCAAGGTGAGTGCAAAGCAGGTTTACGCCGTGGACCATCTGCCACTCCATAATGCGCTTGAGCTCTCCGTGTGAGACGTTGTGTCCGGATGCCGCATAGGTCTCGGTGAGTATCTGCTTTTTGCCCATCTGCGCAGATGCGCTGGAGAGCTGCATAGGGGTGAGACACTCGGTAACAGGTCTGCCGAGCCAGTCCATACCGGGCACGTGGAAATATTCGTAGTGAGGCATGCACGCGCCGTTAGAAACGATCTGAGACATCAGATCCTCCTCGAGCACGAGGTGACCTGTGAGCTTGTATCCGTGTGCATCACACCAATCGTATATCTGCTTGAAGAATGCGTCGGAGAAAAGATCGGTGATAAGCTGCCAATAGTCAACTCTCACATCTTCACACCCCTCCTTGTCAAAGAAGAGCATATCGAGGTTCTCGATAAGGCTGTAACCGTATCTGTTTTTGAAGCTTTCCTCGAGAATAAAGCTCCACGGGTACCCATCTCCGCGCAAAATCTGCGGCTCGTCGGTGAAAAAGCCGTCGAAGGTCGAGCCGAATTTATCGTAGTATTTCTGGTAGATTTTCTCTATGAATTTCTTGATAACCTTCTTGTCAAGAGTGTCAACGTAGAACTCGTTGATGCGGTAGAAATATCTCACACCGTCCTTGATAAGCACGGTGTTTTCCGCCGTTTTATTCTCCTCAGTGAGGGGCTCGATATGCAGGCTCTTCTGTCTGTATTCGTCGCCGAGGCCGTTGACCTTTCCGCCGCCGAAGCCCGAGGGCCAGCCATTCTCGTCATATGCCCAGGAGTGCATTCCTCTCTTGTCCCCCTCCTCGATGGAGGCCTTGACGTTGTCAAACCATTCCTCGCCCATATACTCGGTAAGAAGGCCGCCTCTGGCGTGCATAAAGTAGCCGCCGATGCCTGCCTCATCCATTATGCCTATCTGTCTTTTGGTCTCCTCGGTGTCGAGCTTTTCATTCCACGACCAGAAGGGTATGGGGCGATACTTTTTGTCTACGTTTTTGAAATCCATAATCATTCTCCGAAAATTATATTTTCTAGTTTTTGTATATCAATTCTCTTTTTGTTTCCCTTGAGTGCGACGGTGAGATTTTCAGGACGGAATATCTCCGTTGCAGCCTCGCGAAGTCTCTCGGGAGTAATATCTTCGTAAGCCGAGCGTCTGTCCTCAATACTCGAGTAACCAAGGCCGAGAATGTGGTTATCGTATGCGAAGGTAAACGAGAGCTCTCGCGGGTCATCAAGGAGCAGATGCGCGTTGTCAACGTAACCCGCCTTCATGCATCTGTCATGGTCGACGAGCCGCTCGGTGTAGCCGCGGAGAAGCTCCATCGTCATCTCTGCCGCTTCGTAAAGCTTCGACTCCATAACCTCGTAGGAGAAGGAAAATACCGCGGCATTTTTGTACCTCTCGACAGCTCCGCCAAGATCGTAGAAGAGTCCCCTCTTTTCACTGAGTTCAATAAAGAACTCCGAGCTGTATCCGCCGAGTGTCGCATCGTAAAGAAGGTCTAACTCCGCAGGGCTGACGCGAGAGGTGTCAACGTCGAAGGAATATCTGATCTTGGTGAAATCTGCGTTCTTGACCGTGATGTCTTTTTCTCTTTTGCCAAAGCGCGAAGGTAAGACAGCCTCATTGGTGTGCATCTCGTCTCCGACAAGATCATATTCACCAATAAGCTCCGTAAGATAACTTAAGTTGTCATTATCGACGTTTCCCGTGACGTAAAAGAAAATATTATCTTTATTGAACACACGGCGTCTATGTGCCTCAAGCTTGGCAAGAGATATGCTCGATACAGAGCCGAGCGTGCCTGCGATGGGTCTTGACAACGGCGTGCCCTCCCACACTCTTTCGCCTCCGATAAAGGCGAGCGTGCGCTTATCATCGACCTCGCGTATCTCCGCCTTTATCCTTTTTCTCTCGGCGTCAAGCTCCGAGCGGTCAAGGACGATGGGAGAAAGAAGGCGCGATATCATCTGTGCCGCCGCCGCAAAGTGACTCTTAGCGCCCGTGATATAAAACTGCACCATCTCGGCGTAGGTGGAGGCGTTAAACTCCATACCCTTTTTGTCAAGCTCGCGGTATAACTGATAGTCCATCAGCTTGTTGACGTTTCTTATCGCGGCGTGCTCAAGAAAGTGGGTGATACCATTCTCCTCCGCACTCTCGTACATACATCCCGCCTTTAAGAACATCGAGATAAAGAAGCTGTGGTTATTCTCATTCGTCAGGCTGTAAACGGGTATCCCGTTTTTTGCTACTATTCTTTTTTCATACATAGGGACACCTCCGTCTTTCTTTAAGGCTATTGTATCATATATTTATAATTAATGCAAGGGTCTATTCAAATACAGCAAAAAAAACAAGGCGGAAAATCCTGAATTCTCCGCCCTGCTTATGCTTTTATCAGTCGATAGACTTATCTATCTTGAATCTTGTGATCTTTCTTGAGGTGTTCTTCGGGAACTCCTCGGTTCTGATCTTAACCTTGCCTACCTTCTTGTAGGAGACGTTCTTCTCGTTGATCTTGATGATGGCGTCATCAAAATACTTCTGTACGTCGGTGATGTTGTGGAGCGCAAGAGCCTCGAGGTCGGGATAGATCTCGGCAACGATGACCTCCTTCTTGGGGTCGGACTTGCTCTCGCCCGCATAGACGACAACCTCGTTTACACCGTAGACGCCCTGGATATCGGTCTCGATCTCCTCGGGATAAACGTTCTTGCCGTTGGAGAAGATGATAAGGTTCTTGAGTCTGCCGGTGATGTAGATCCACTGATCCTCACCCTCCATCACAACCTTGCCGTAGTCACCTGTTCTGAAGTATCCGTCATCGGTAAACGCGGCACGGGTAGCCTCCTCGTCCTTGTAGTAGCCCATCATAACGTTGGGACCCTTATAGGAGATTTCCCCCTCTCCGTTCTCATCGGGGTTGAGGATCTTGACGTGGCCGCCGATAATAGGAAGACCTACAGATCCCTGCTTTCTGTACTCGTTTCTGTTACAGGAGATAAGGGGAGCGCACTCGGTGATGCCGTAGCCGTTAAGGATGGTAACGCCGATAGCCTCAAAGAAATCGATGATGTCCTGGTTGAGAGCAGCGCCGCCGCAGATGATCATCTCAAGCTCGCCGCCGAAGTTGGAGAGCACGCTCTCGCCAAAGAGCTTCTTTCTTATATCAATTCCGAACTTGCGAAGGAAGTTGGAGATCTTGATGCCCTTCTTGAGCGTATCAAGCTTACCCGACTTCTCTGCCGCGGACATAATTCTCTTGTAGAAGGTCTCAACGAACAGAGGAACGAGAACGAGGTGAGTAGGCTTGAAGGTCTTGAGCTCGTTCATAATGTATTTAAGGCCGGAGGAGATATAAATCTCACAGCCCTGCGCATAGTGACCTACGAAGTTAACCGTCGAGCCGAAGGTATGGTGAGGGGGAAGAACGCACATAGTGCGCTCGGTGATATTGAAGTTATACATACCCTGCTGCATATCCATACAGATATTCTCGGTGGTAAGCATAACGCCCTTGCCCTTGCCCGTCGTTCCTGAAGTAAAAACGATGGAGGCAAGACGCTTTGGATCTATCTCATAGTCATAGTAGGAGTTGTCGCCCTCGGCATACTTTTTAGCGCCTGCCTCGCGTACCGTGTTAAGATTTTGGGCATATTCCTCGCATCCGTCACCCATCTCAACGAAGGTAGTAAGGCTGGGAACAAGCTCCTTCACCGCACCGATCTTCTCGGCAATAGCGGAGGAGTAAACAACAGAGGGGCAAGCTGCGGTGTTAAGAATAGACGCCATATCGTCGACGGGCAGATCCTTATCGATCGGAACGGTAACCGCGCCGATGGACATAAGCGCGAAATAAGAGAATACCCACTCGGGCGATGCCTCGCCGATGATAGCGACGTTGCAGTCGCGCATACCCATAGAGATAAACTCCGTACCAAGCGAACGGACGTATTCTCTGCCCTCGGAGTACGTATAATGAAGCATTTCCTTGGAGGTCGGTTTTTTCTTATAGGTTATCGCGTTTTTGTCAGGAAATCTCTCAGCAACGTTCTCCACCATAACTCTGATGTTCTCAAACATTGTGGTCTCATACAGAGGATAATTTTTCTTTCTGTTCTTGAATGCCATAGAGTAAAGCTCCTTTTCGTTTTCTTTTCACATATAAATTTTAACACCAAAGCGACGAAAAGTCAACGAAGGAAAGCAAAAAAGGACGCCTAAAAAATTAGCAAACTGTAAAATTTACGTGCAAAAAAATTTATATGTTTTGATATTAATCTGCAAAATGATTGACTTTGCCCGTCAAATGCGATATACTTTATGTGGAATTTTTGAAGGGAGGGTTACAAGATGATTCCCGAAGGCTTCATGAAAAAAATGAAAAATATTCTCGGGGGCGAGTACCCTGCCTTTATTGAGGCGCTAAAGAGCGGTGAGGCTGTGCGCGGTATGCGTGCAAACCTCTTGAAGTGCTCGCCAGAGAAGCTCGTCTTGGACGGAGAGTTTAGTCTCGAGCCGCTCGGATACGTGGATAACGGCTTTATTCTCAGAGAGGAAAGAGCTATGGGCGCATCACCCTACCACCACGCGGGTATGGTGTATATGCAGGACCCCGGAGCTATGGCAAGCGCAGCGGCTCTCGATATAAAACCCGACTGGTGGGTTGCAGACCTATGTGCGGCGCCCGGAGGTAAATCGTCGCAGGTTGCCGAAAGGCTCGGTGACGGAGGCTTCCTCCTCTCAAACGAGTATGTACCGAAGCGCGCTAAGATAATCGTCGGTAACTTTGAGAGACTCGGTGTAAGAGGCGCCATAGTTACCTCTCTTGACACGGCAAGGCTTCGCGAGATGTACGAGGGTGTCTTTGATCTCGTTATAGTCGATGCTCCCTGCTCCGGCGAGGGTATGTTCAGAAAGAGCGAGGAGGCGGTAGAGGACTGGAGCGAGGATAACGTGGCTATGTGCGCACAGCGTCAGGCAGAGATCCTCGACAATGCCAAGGGCCTTGTAAAGTCGGGCGGTTATCTGCTCTACTCCACCTGCACCTACTCTCCCGAAGAGAACGAGGGCGTGGTAGGTGACTTCCTTAACAGCAATCCCGATTTCGCTCTCGTCAAGGTCAAGGAGGCGCTAGAGAAAAGGACAAGGCCCGCTCTCGCAAAGTACGCAAAGGGCGCTCTCAACATCGAGTATGCGAGGCGCTTCTATCCTCATGTAAGCGATGGTGAAGGTCAATTCCTAGCTTTGATGCAAAAAGATGAAAACACTCAAATTAAGCAAAGAATACTTTACAAGGACGAGGCAAAACCGCTATCTAAACAGGAAAGCACGATGGTGTCTGCTTTCTTCAAGGAAGCGCTCACAAGGACTCCCGAGGGTAGAGTCGTAAAGGTCGGTGAGAATATCGTGCTGGTGAGTCACTCCTGCCCTATACCTCGCGGATCGGTGTTTATGTCGGGCGTTCTTGTAGGTGAGATAAAGGGCTCGACCTTCTTCCCTCACCACCAATTCTTCTCGGCATACGCAGACCTCTTCCGCTCTAAGGAAAACCTAGGGCGAGGCGACGCGAGAGTGGAGAAATATCTTAAAGGCGAGGAGATAGAAGCAAGCTCGAATATTAAGGGCTGGTGTGCAGTGCTATTTGAAGGAGCTGCGCTAGGCGGCGGAAAGGCCTCCTCCGGAAAAATAAAAAACCACTACCCCAAGGGGTTAAGAACAAGATAATTAAATTTTAAGGAGATATAAAAATGGACAAGATTTTAGCAAAGGTGGGCGCGCTCACCGTAACAGAAAAAGAGGTTGACGACTTCCTCATCGAGCTTGGCGCTCGCGGTCAGGGCTACAACACCCCCGAGGGCAGACGCGCGATCCTCGAGCAGATCATCAGCTCTAAGCTCCTTCTTCTCGACGCAAGACACAATCTCTTCGAGACCGAGCCTGAGTTCAAGGCTGAGCTCGCAAAGCTGCGTGAAAACCTTCTCATCAACTATGCAGGCAACAAGGTCCTCGCATCTGTAAAGGTAAATGACGAGGACGTAAAGAAGTACTACGAGGACAACCTCGACAAATTCCGTCAGGGCGAGACAGTTAATGCCGATCACATTCTCGTTGAGAGTGAGGAAAAGGCTCTCGAGATACTTGCAAAGATCGAGAGCGGCGAGGTAAGCTTCGGTGACGCGGCGAAGGAATACTCCTCCTGCCCCTCCGGACAGAGAGGCGGTAATCTCGGTGACTTCGGCAGAGGTCAGATGGTACCCGAATTTGACACCGCTGTATTCGAGCTTGAGGTAGGCGAGATCACCAAGACTCCCGTCAAGACTCAGTTTGGCTATCACTTGATCAAGCTCAACTCCAAGTCCGAGTCGAGCGTAATGCCCTACGAGGAGATAGCTCCCCAGCTCTCCGAGATGGTGCTTAACGAAAAGAGACGCGAGGCTTACGAGAGAAAGATCAACCAGCTCAAGATACTCTACCCCGTTGAGCTTATCTGATGAACGACGATATTGAGCTCTTAAAAAAACGCTTTCTCGAGCTGTATAACAAAGCGGACAGAGGCGGCTACTTCACCTTCACGGACTTCCTCGGTCTTGCCGAGCAATCGGCACTCCGTGAGGCTCTGTCAAGAGTGCGCCCGAGTGAGATAACTCTCTACGGAGGCGCTGACGGTGCTGAGCGTGTAATAGCCCGCTTTGGCAATGCGGAGGAGGTCGGATATGAGACTCCCTTCCCCATTCTGTGTGTTAAGGTCGAGCCGCTCTCAGCGAAGTTTGCCGACAAGCTCACACACCGCGATTTTCTCGGGGCGCTCTTAAATCTCGGAATCGAGAGAAGCACGCTCGGAGATATTATCATCAGGGATAACGTAGGCTACTTTTTCGCCGAAGAAAAGATAGCGGAATTTATCACGGGTGAGCTCTTACGGGTAAAAAGGACGGACGTTAAAGCAACCGTTGCCGACTCCCTGCCCGAGGGTGAGCTCTATAAAACTGAGACAAAACGCATACAAATACAAAGCGAGAGAATCGACGCCGTAGTGGCGAAGGTCTACTCCCTTTCGCGAGATGACTCCCAGACCTTGATCAAGCGCAGGCTCGTCTTTGTCAACGGCCGTGAGATCGACAGTGCCTCCTATACACCGAAGGAGGGCGACAAGGTCAGCGTGCGAGGTCACGGCAGATTTATCTATCAAGGCTTTGACTCGACGAGCAGAAAGGGAAAGCTCAACGCCATAGTCGAAGTTTACGTGTAAAATTAAACATCAAAAAACACGCGTTTTGGCCAAAAAGGCCGCTACCCGTGTGAAATAAGGGGCTGAGTCACTAAGAATTCAGTCATCGCATACTATAAGGATTAAAGCAAGCAGAAAACACTGAATTCTTGGTGCGAAGCGCCTTTCGGGGCTAGATTAATTTAGGATGGAAATCGTCGGCTGACGAGCGAGAGATGTATATGAATACATCGAGCGAGGAAACGGCGATAGAAAAAGAGTGTAAGAGGTGGAAATTCTCGCAATTTCCACCTCTTACTTATGCAAATATTAAGTTTTAGGGTTGTTTTCGTTGACTTCTCGACTCTTTTTCGATTACGCCTAAATGAATCAGCCCCTTTATTTGTGTTTTATTATGCTTTAGATTAGAGGAGAGACTCAACTCTTCTTTATACCCCAAGTGTGGTATACGTGCTCCTCTGTTCCGTCGTGACATTTTACGGTCACGGTAAGGGTGTCACCGTCCACGGTAATATCCGCCCAGGATGCTCTCCTGCCTGTCTCGGCATATGCGTAAATACCGTCCTCTATCGCAACGGGTGCTCTCTGCTGAGTGCCTGCAGGACCGTTCATTACGTAGATGACTCCGTCGGGATCAACTATATATTCTACGCCATTCTCAGCCTCGGTTATCTCAGATGTCGGGGCGCCTTCGGCGTTAAGTGGGAAGGTCCTCGATACCGCGTGATCGTGAGCCTGAAGCACAAGGTCGACACCGTAATCGGCGAATAAAGCACCTAGCTGCTCGCGAAGAGCGAGGGCAATCTGATTTTTTGTCTCGTCAGCGCCGTACTTACCCACCGAATACATAGGATTATGCATCGATACGACAGTCCACTTGCAAGTGTTATTCTGAAGCTCGTCTACGAGCCAATTATATTGCTCCGACTTCAATTTATTATCATCAAGATCGTTGGTGTTGAGCATAATGAATTTTACGTCACCGTATACGAAGCTGTAATAGTATCCAAGAGCAACAGAGGTCTGCTCGGGAATATTGTTGTTGAAGTGCTTGTGGATCTCAAAGGTTGCGTTGTTATACGAGGTCTCGTGGTTACCCGTGATAGGCATCATCGGCATACCCATAATATACTCATAGTTACCATCGAGCATCTCTGTCCACTCGGCTTCCTTATGTGCGTACTGTACGACATCACCGCCATGGAGGACGAAGTCCGCGCTACCCGCAATCGATCCCATTACCCATCCGAATTCCGTGGGGCCTGCCTGAGAGTCGCTCACGTGAGAGAAGGTGAATGAGCCCAATGTGGGGTCAGAGGCCTTTAAGGTAACCTCGGGCGTTATTATGCCAAAAGCCCTGTCAAGCACGCGATAAACGTACACGGTACCACTCTTAAGGGATATTTCCGCCTTGGAAATGAAGTAAGAAATCAAGGTGCCGTCGTCACTCTGAGTCGTTGCCTCGTAGGACGTGGGAGCTATCTCCTCCCACTCGGTATCCCCTGCCTTTTTGATCTGTATCACGGGATCCCCGGGAGCATTATAGGTGTTGTAGGTAAAGCCGTAAACCGACTCCTCCGCATCATAAAGCGTTACCGTCACAGAGGTCGGGACGTATCGCTTCTCCTCATCGGTGAGCGCGATAGGAGTGCCATTTACAAAGGTGTCATTGCTCGCCGTGCCGCATCTTGAGCACGACTTGTAGTAGATAGCCGAGGTTTTCACCGTAGCCTCCTTGATGAGATATTTGTCCGCGGTATTCTTGCCATAGCTGTGTCCGCCAAAGTCACCGTGCTCAAACACCTCAGTACCCATCTCACCGCAGGAGCAGCTGTAATAATACTCCGCTCGTTGAATGCAGGTCGCTCTGGTCTTGATGTATTTCGACTTAGTGGATTTCTCGACAAATTCGCAGACGTGAGGCTCAGCCTCACCACCCTCATCGGGTGTGTCTTCGTGGCATGATGACAAGCTTAGAATAAATAAGGTGAATAAGAATAAGTAAACTAGCTTTTTCATATTTGTTTTGTCCTTAGTAATTGTAAAATCACCGATATTTCGATGCGTAAGACGGCTTCTTCGACCCGAAGCCCAAGAAACCTACGGCTAGCTTTGGTCGAAAAGGCAGCTTAGGCGCAGGTCTTTCGATAAGTGAATCAAGGGCACTGATATTTTAGTGCATAAGGTGGCTTCTTCGACCCGAAGCCCAAGAAACCTACGGCGAGCTTTGGTCGAAAAGGCGGCTTAGGCGCAGGTCTTTCGATAAGTGAATCAAGGGCACTGATATTTTAGTGCAT
>CAZUQN010000001.1:0-52599 GCA_964622425.1 uncultured Ruminococcus sp. | reverse complement strand
TGAATCAAGGGCACTGATATTTTAGTGCATAAGGTGGCTTCTTCGACCCGAAGCCGTAGAAAACCTACGGCGAGCTTTGGTCGAAAAGGCGGCTTAGGCGCAAAATATCACCAGTAGAGCTCCCATTCGGGATCGAGCATTCGATGCAACGCCTCCATATAGAAGTAGTCGCCCCATATGTTCATCTCGTCAACACCGTTGTTGCCGGGCTTGCTGTACGTCGCGTGAAGAAGGAGACCGTTTGCCTCGGGAACGTCCTTGGTGGTGTAGTGATCGATAAGCGAGTTCATTATCTTGTTACACGCTTTAACGTACACCTCTCTCTTGGGATCATTCTCGTCCATATGCTTGATTCCCTCGAGCATCGCGCAAAGAGCGATCGCCGCGCTGGATGAATCCCTCGGCTCGTAGGCGCCGTCGGTGAAGGAGAGATCCCAATAAGCTACGTAGTCAAGAGGAAGATACTCAAGATAATAATCGGTAGCACCAATAAAGGTGTCGAGAGCCGCCTGATCGGACTCGTAAATGTAAGTAAGAAGCGGGCCGTACATTCCCCACGCCTGACCGCGTGACCAGGTGGAATCGTCACTCGCTCCCTGAGCGGTAACGCCCTTCAAGGGAAGGCCGGTATTCTTGTCAAAGTAGTAGGTGTGATAGGTGCTTCCGTCCTCGCGGTAGCAAACGCTGATCGTTGTTTTAAAATGGTTGTACGCTATGTCACGATAGGTGCTGTCTCCGGTAACCTCGCTTGCCCAATAGAGAAGCGGTATGTTAAGCAGGCAGTCAACGATAAGGCGGTAGTTGTCATCAGCGCCAACAGATCCCCAAGCCTGAATGAACTTGCCCGTCTCGTGATATCTTGAAATAAGATGATCCGCCGCCTTGATGGCCGCTTTTTTCGCCTGAGCATTTCCTGTAAGTTTATACGCCGCAACACACGAGGGAGTATAAAGGAAGCCCATATCGTGATGGTCGACACCGATTTTATTATCTATTCTGTAATAGAAGGAATCGATCTGAGAGGTAGCAACGTCGCGGTATTTCTCATCCCCTGTCAACTCGTATGCGTGCCAGAGTATACCCGTCCAGAAGCCGGTATTCCAACCGCTGTCATTGTTTACAGCACTGTATACGTTGTTTGTACTGTTGTGCGAGGGGAACTTATCCGTGAAGGTAGGTAGAGCATAATCGATCTTGGCAATGGCCTCTCTGAGCGCCCCCTCGAGCTTCTCTCTTGTTATCTCGGAGCTTGGCTCGCAATCGCAAGTAAAATACTCCTTTCTGTCATCTGTGTCCGTAACATCTTCGTCCTTGTCATCAGGTCTTACACACCCTGAGAAAAGAAAAACGTTGAAGAGTAGAACGATAGCCAATAAGAAAGATGTAAATCTCATTTTCATTTTTATATTATCCTTTCATAATGTAGATTTTTGTCACCTATGGCTTACATTTACGCTTGATTAAACGATTTGTTCGGCATTTTTCAAAAAACTTTTGCGACAAAGATCGCGTTCACTGCAAATATTCATTAAGAATGTACACAGTGCTTATATATTCGAAAAACTCGACACGCCCCACCACTTCTCTGGATTTTGGGGTGATAAATGTAATCACGAAGTAAGCGTAGGGTGTACGGTAAAAGGTAGGCATATAGAAGAACTCGGAGCCGTCATCTGAGGTCTCGGTGTAGGTGAAATACGGCACGTCACCGTAAACCATGACACCCTCGTCGACGGTTCTGTCCATCATATCAAGATAGACCTCGGCAAGCTTTTTCGGGGTGTAGGTGCTAAGGAGTCCCAGCTCCTCGCAGTCGACAAAGGAATATCTCGCGATCCCGACAATAGTATTGCCATCGGAGTAAGCGACGTTGAATGCGCCCTCCGAATCATAGGACTTAAAGTCCTCGGTGAGAATTATTCCAAGCTCGCAATATTCAAATCTGTCCTTGTCATCACACGAAGCAAGCGAGAGCAAAAGGACGAGTGTAAGAAGCACGGAAAGTGTGCGTTTTATCATAGGCGCTCCTCCTTAAGCGAGATGTACAGGCCGTCAGCACCGTCAACCGTCACGTCAGCGCCTGCACCTAGCAATTCCTCACGCGACCTGAAGCCCCAGGTCACACCAACGGATAATGCCGCGCCCATATTCTTGCCCGTAAGTATATCAACCGAGGTATCACCTACGAAGGCGCACTCGGACGGCACACCACCCATACCGGCAAGGACGCTCAGCGACTCTCTCGGGTCGGGCTTAAGCACTATACCCTCTCTGCCACCGCTGACGATCGATATTTTATCCTTGAAGAAGTGGCTGATAAGCTTTTTCGCCGTCGGCTCGGGCTTATTGGTTACAACACCGAGCTTTATTCCCTCTGCATAAAGCTTATCAACAAGAGCGGTTATGCCCTCATAAGGCTCTGTCTCAGGCAAAGGATCAGTATCATATGCGCGGTTATAGTCGGAAAGCACGGCACCTATCACCGCCTCGTCATCGACTCCGCCCCTACTAACCGCCCTTGCAACGAGCTTTCTCGCTCCGTTGCCTATATATTCTCGAGCATCCTCTACTGTTATCTCGCCAAGACCGCGCGCGCTGAGCGCGGCATTAAGATGATAGGTTATAGTATCAAGCGTCGAAAGCAGAGTTCCGTCGAGATCAAAAAGAACGTATTTAATCATTTTACAGTATTTCTCCGAAAATCGGTTTAAAGTTCCGTTATTTCTGGGGTTTGCATATGATAATCTTTGAAAATTACCATTTTTCGCCTTAAAAAACAGGATTTAATTGTGTTCCGTTATATTTTTCTCAGCTTAGCAAAGGTTGCCATAAGCTTTTTGGTCTGTCCGTTATCGAATCTGACCTCGTATAAGACGTCTCCGCCCATATCGCGCGAGGAGAGTATAGTTCCCTCTCCAAACATTGCGTGAGCGACTCTGTCACCGACAGTAAGCTTCTCTACACCGAACTTCTCCGCTCCGCGCTTGTTATCGCGCACGTTTCCTATCTCGGGGCGGCGGGAAAGCTCACCTGAGGACTTCGGCGACGGAGCAAACGCGCTGTCACTGCGGTAAGGCGAGTAATAAGCCGTACGTCTCGGCGGCTCGCGCCTCGGAACGTCGCGCACGGTAAGCTCCGGGGGCAATTCCTCCCTGATAAAGCAGGAAAGTCTGCCGTAAAGATTCCTTCCGTACATCATTCTCTCCTTGGCATAGCTGATATAGAGCATCTCCTTCGCTCTTGTGATGGCTACGTAGGCAAGTCTGCGCTCCTCGCTCATCTCAGCCTCGCTGCCTCTGTCAGCCTCGGAGGGGAATATTCCGTCCTCCATACCCGCAAGGAATACAACGGGGAATTCAAGTCCCTTTGCCGCGTGTACGGTCATAAGCACAACGGCATCGGCATTTTCATCGTATTTATCAACGTCACTGACGAGGAATACCTCCTCAAGGAAGCCCGTGAGGGTTATCTCCTCACCGCTCTCGGATACTCGCTTTTCATACTCGAGAGCCGCGGTAATAAGCTCGTTGACGTTCTCTATCTTTCCCTCTCCCTCAAAGCCCTCAGCCTTGAGCATAGCAAGGTATCCCGACTTCTCAAAGAGCGCTGTAAGCATCTCCGAGGGAAGCGAGCACGTGCTCTTTACCTCCTCAATAAGCGTGAGGAAGGAGGTGAGTTTATCCCTGCTCTTGGAAAGAACGGGATACTCGTCGATTCTTTCAATTATATTATACATAGAGAGCCCGTTTGCGTTTGCCAAGGACTCGATAGCCTCGACGGTCGCCGCGCCGATCTTGCGCTTAGGCTCGTTAATAATCCTTTTAAGTCTTAAGTTATCGCCGGAATAGGAGACTACGGACAGATACGCGATCATGTCCTTGACCTCCTTGCGGTCATAGAAGCCCATATCTCCAATGACTCTGAAGGGTACGCCGCTCTTGGTAAAGGCGGTCTGAAGCGCTCGACCAAGTGCGTTCACACGGTAGAGAACAGCAAAATCGGAATAGCTGCGCCCCTCTGTGCGCACGCCTCTGATCACCTTATCGACGATAAATCTGCCCTCATCATTCTGGTCGGCGGCTTCCTTGACGGTGATCTTCTCGCCATCGCCCTTAGCGCACCACAGACTCTTTGTGTGTCTGTCGGTGTTGTTAGCAATTATGGCGTTTGCCGCAGCGAGAATATTCGCAGTCGAGCGGTAATTCTGCTCGAGCTTGATAACCGCAGCGTCGGGATATGTCGTATCGAAATTAAGTATATTCTCAATAGTAGCGCCGCGGAAGCGGTAGATACTCTGGTCGTCATCTCCGACTACCATAATATTTCTGCGTCCGTCGGAGATAAGCTTGGTGAGAACGAACTGCGCGTAGTTGGTATCCTGATACTCGTCAACGAGGACGTATCTGAATTTATTCTGATAATACTCAAGAATATCGGGATGCTCCTGCAAAAGCTCGACCGTCATCATAATGATGTCGTCAAAGTCCACAGCGTTGTTAGCCATCATTCTTTTCTGATAAAGCTCGTAAACGTTCCTTATATCCTTGGTGCGCGGGTCTCGGGTCAATTCCATATCAAGAGGGCGCTCGAGCTTATCCTTGGATATGCTTATAGCAGAGGCAACAGCCTTCGGCGAAAGGTACTTTTCGTCAAGCTCAAGCTCCTTCATACAAAGGGCTATCATTCTCTTTTTATCGTCGGTATCGTAGATCGAGAATCCCTCGCGAAGACCGAGTCTATCGCCGTACTTGCGGAGTATGCGCAGGCATATGGAATGGAAGGTGCCTGCCCATATACTCTTGGCAACCTCCTCGTCGCCAAAGGTGGAAAGAAGTCTTGACTTAATCTCGCCCGCAGCCTTGTTGGTGAAGGTGATGGCAAGGACCGTCCACGGCGGACACGGCGCGGTGATGAACTGCGGGAGTATCTCGGCTATGTCCTCCGGGGACATATCATGAGCCGCCCTCAGCGCCTCCACCGTATCCATATCAACGTCATCGGGAAGGTACTCCGAGAAGTACGCGTTGCCATATTTAATTATGTATGCGACTCTGTTGACAAGAACCGTTGTCTTGCCCGATCCCGCACCCGCAAGCACGAGGACAGGGCCGTTAACGGTAAAGACCGCGCGGCGCTGCTCAGGGTTAAGATGCTCCGAGTAGACCTTGTCAAAGAGCGCTCTCTTTGCTTTTATAAATTCTTCCTTAATTATACTTCTGTCCATTATATTACCCGATGATTTTACTGTATTTTTTAAAGTTTCCAAGCACTTTCGTAAAAAATGCGCAATTCATTTTGCAAAATGCTTTAAAAAACTCGCTTTTATTTTTTCCTAAATTGCCGTTTTTCAGCCCGTAAACTTCCAAATTCCCCGATTTTTTATAAGAGGAGGAGAACGTATGATTGAGTTATCAACATTTCAAGGTGTTGATAATGTGGAAAATTTCTTGTCGAAAACCCTCGATTTTCCAAGGCTAGTCGGATTTTGAACAGGAAAATCAACACGTTATCAACATTATCCCTGTTGAAGATGTTGAAAAGTTCGCTTTCTGTAAAAATCTCCACTTTTCCGTCTTTTGTCATTTTTGCCCAAAAAGACCTTAGCTAGCGGACTTTTGAAGGAACTTGTCTCTCTGCTCTGTTTTTTCGTTTTCGGGACTTCGCGTTTTTTACGAACCATGAGAGAAAAAGTCAGTTTTCGAAGTATTTTTCTCCCCGTGGGAGGTAGGCGTAGGCAATTCTTTGACGCAATTAGCGCTTCTTTGTTTTTGCAGCCGTTTTTGTATTCCTTTTGGTTACATTTGAACCCTTTTGTGAGGGAGGAGTCTGTCCGCGAGGCCTTGAGGCGCCGCCTTTTTTCTGCTCCTTGTCCGACATTCTCGCGCTTTCTATGCGAATTCTCGATGCTTCCTCGCCGAAAATACGCTCAAGCTTGCTCTTTTTAGGCTTTTTCGCATCAAGAACGGGCTGATAATACTTGTCTTTCGAGGAGGCGGAGGACTTGCCGCCCGAGGGCTTTCTCGCCACGGGACCTGCGCCCTTTGCCGAATTATGACTACTTTTATTTCCCTTTTTGGGTGGTATATATCTGGTGTGGCCGTCCTGACCGAATGCGGGCCTGACAAGGCACTCGGGACCGTTGCCGATAAGATCCTCGCGCCCCGCTATCTTCAGCGCCTCTCTTACGAGATTTGCATTCTCGGGACGGGAGAACTGAAGAAGAGCTCTTTGCAGCTGCTTCTCGTGATAGTCGGTCGTTACGTACACGCTCTTGCCCGTCATCGGGTGTATGCCGGTATAGTACATTACCGTGGAGATGGTACCGGGGGTGGGATAGAAGTCCTGCACCTGCTCGGGAGAATAGCCCCATTGCTTAAGCCAAAGAGCCATATCCACCGCGTCCTTCATAGTCGCGCCCGGGTGGCTGGACATAAGATACGGTACGAGATACTGCTCAAGCCCCGCCTCATCGCTGAGCTTGAAGAATTTCTTCTTAAACTTCTCAAAGACCTCAACGGGAGGCTTGCCCATCATGGTGAGGGCGTTGAGCGCACAGTGCTCAGGAGCAACCTTGAGCTGTCCAGAGGTATGATGTGTGACGAGCTGACGGAAGAAGGTGTCGTCCTCGTCGAGAATGAGGTAATCAAATCTGATTCCCGAGCGTACGAATACCTTCTTTACGCCCTTGATTTTTTCTATCTCACGCAACATATGCGCGTACTCGGTATGATCGACCTTGAGGTTCTTGCAGGGGGTGGGAGCAAGGCACTTTTTACCCGGACAAACTCCACAAGTCGCCTGCTTATCGCAGGAGGGATAACGGAAGTTTGCAGTAGGTCCGCCAACGTCGTTTATGTATCCCTTGAAGTCGGGCATAGAGGCGATGATCTCCGCCTCCTTAATAACGCTTTCCACGCTCCTTGAGCGCACCGCTCTGCCCTGATGGAAGGCTATGGCGCAGAAGTTACAAGCGCCGAAGCAGCCGCGGTTATGTGTGATGGAGAACTTGACCTCGGTTATAGCGGGCACGCCGCCCTCGGCAATATAGTCGGGGTGGAAGTCTCTCGCATAGGGCAAGGAGTAAACTCTGTCGAGGTCCTCGCGCTCAAGCGGAGGCATAGGCGGATTCTGCACGAGCATCTTGTCGCCGTAATATTCTATTATAGCTTTTCCGTGTATGGAATCGGTATTCTTATACTGTATGGAGAAAGCCTTGGCGTAAGCGCGCTTGTCGGTCTTGAGCTCATCAAAGTCACCGACCTCGAGGCTCTCGAAGTGGACGGGATCACCCTTCTTCGCAAGATATACAGTGCCGCGCACGTCGCGTATCTTCTTAACTGGCACGCCCTTGTCAAGAAGCTTTGCAAGTCTTACGAGAATGTTCTCGCCCATACCGTAGGTGAGTATGTCTGCACGCGAGTCAACAAGGACGCTGCGTCTTACTCGGTCGTCCCAATAGTCGTAGTGAGCAAAGCGGCGAAGCGATGCCTCAAGTCCGCCTATGATGATCGGCACGTCGCCATACGCCTCTCTTATTCTGTTGCAGTAAACTATAACGGCGCGGTCAGGCCTTTTGCCCATCTTACCGCCCGCGGTATAGTAATCGTATGAGCGCTTCTTCTTCGAAACGGTGTAATGAGCCACCATTGAGTCGATGTTACCCGAGGTGACGAGGAAGCCGAGCCTCGGACGTCCGAAGCGCTTGAAGTCCTCACAGGATCTGAAGTCGGGCTGGGAGAGTATAGCCACCCTGAAGCCCTCCGCCTCAAGCACGCGCGAGATAATAGACACGCCAAAAGACGGGTGATCGACATAAGCGTCGCCCGTTACGTATACGAAATCAACCTCCGACCAGTTGCGCGCCTTGACGTCGGCGGCACTCACCGGAAGAAATGCTAATCTGTCCATCATATTTTTCCTAAGCCTTATCTTTTTAAAAAATCCCGAAGCCGATGATTCGACCTCGGGATAGCCGTAAACTAACTAACCTGACAGACTTGAGTCCGTCAATCTATGATCAAAGTGTAAACGAGCCGAGCTGTACCTCGGTCTGTGTACCGTCTGCCATATTCTTGAGCTGAGCTACGCCCGCGTCAATTTCGGAGTCACCGATGATGAGGGTGTACTTAGCACCGATCTTGTTGGCATACTTCATCTGCGCCTTGAGGCTTCTGCCGACAATATCGCACTCAACGTATCTGCCCTCGGAGCGGAGTCTCTCGGTGATGGCAAGAGCCTCAACCGTAGCTCTCTCGCCAAGAGCCGCAATATAAAGGTCGGGTGTGGGAATCTCAACGTCCGCGATGCCGAGCTCCTTCATAGCGAGGATGAGTCTGGTGATACCCATACCGAAGCCGATGCCCGAGAGCTTAGGTCCGCCGAGCGACTCAACGAGACCATCGTATCTACCGCCGCCGCAAACGGTGGACTGAGCGCCGATGCCCTCTGCGATAAACTCGAATACCGCGCCGGTATAGTAGTCAAGACCTCTTACGATAGAGGAGTCAACAACGTAGTCTATCTTCATCGCATCAAGCGCCCTACAGAGCATATCAAACTTGCCCGCGCACTCCTCGCAAAGGTGGTCAACCGTCCTCGGAGCTCCCGCCGCGATCTTAGCACAATCGGGATTCTTGCAGTCAAGAAGTCTCAGGGGGTTTTTCTCAAGTCTCGACTTGCAGGTGTCGCAAAGCTTGTCCTTTTGACAACCAAAGTGGTCAACAAGCGCGTTTCTGTAATCGGGTCTGCAGTTCTTGCAGCCTATGGAATTTAAGTGGAGAGTCACGTTAGTAAGACCGAGTCTCTTAAGAACCGAGGAGGCAAGAGCGATAGCGGTAGCGTCCGCCGCGGGGCTCTCAGAGCCGAACATCTCGGTGCCGAACTGGAAGAACTCACGGCTTCTGCCCGCCTGAGGCTTCTCGTGGCGGAAGCAGGAGATGATATAGTAATACTTAAGCGGCATCGGGTCGGAGCATCTGCCGTTCTCGATGATGGCTCTTACAACAGAGGCTGTACCCTCGGGACGCAGAGAGATCGATCTGTTCTCGTCTCTGTCTGCAAAGGTGTACATCTCCTTCTGCACAACGTCGGTGGTGTCACCTACGCCGCGGACAAAGAGCTCAGTATTCTCGAAGGTGGGGGTGCGTATCTCGCCGTAGCCGTACTTTTCAGCCTCCTCACGCATTATTCCCTCGATGTGTCTAAAGAGGGGAGTCTCGTTCGGAAGTATGTCCATTGTACCTTTAATTTTCTGTATCATTTTCACTATTCTCCTTATGTGCTTCTGTCAGTAATTCTTCAATTCTTTCCTCGTCCTTTATAAAGGCGAGCATACCGATAACGGCCTCAAAGCCCGTGGCATAGCGGTAGTCGGTGACGCTGGCGTGCTTGGGTCTATTGAGATGCGTCGAATTCGCCGCCCTCTTGAATACCTCCCTCTCGTCATCGAGAAGCAGGTGCTCTATTCTTCTGTACATTGCCGCCTGTGCCTCGGCAGTCACGTATTTCAGCGTCTCGCGGTTTAAGTCCTTGGCCTTGGTCAGCCCGCGCTCAACAAGCATACGTCTGACGAAGAGCGAGTATGCCGCGTCGCCAAGATATGCAAGCGCCTGAGTCGAGGGGAGCGACGCTCCGATTATTTTATCGTGCAAAGCTTACGTCTCCTTAATAAAGTCGGTAAAGATCGGCGGTATCGCAGGAGGGCTGCGGCCGTTTGTTCACTGATGCCGTACAACTGCGTATAATTCGCCATTTTAAATATTTCTATTATTTAGTATAATATACGCGAGGACTTTTGTCAAGTGAGCCGCCTCATAAAATAAAAAAATAAAATGCGCGAAAATACTTGAAAAGATAAAAATACTTTGATATAATATTGAATAGAAAAGTATGTTCTGTCAGACTCAAGGAGTAAAGCCGAATGAGTGAATACGGATACGTAAAGAAAAACTACGAGGCTCTCTGTCGCGAGATAGGCGAATACGAGGAGCGACTCGGACGTAAAATAACGCTCGTATGCGTAACCAAAAGCGGAAGCGACGAAGAGCTATGCGCCCTTGTTGCAGCCGGCGCCTCGGACCTCGGTGAAAACCGACCGGGAGAGCTAAAAAGACGCGCCGAGCTGTTAAGATCAAAGGGCTATACGCCGAGATTCCACGAGATAGGCAACCTGCAAAGAAACAAGGTCAAGCTCGTGATAAACGAGGCGTCCCTCATACATTCGGTGGGCAAATACGAGCTTGCCGAGGTAATAAGCCGTCAGGCGGTAGACCTTGGTATCACCGTCCCCGTCCTTATCGAGATCAACTCCGGACGTGAGGAAAGCAAAGGCGGTGCCCTGCCCGAGGGCGCTGAGGAGCTATTCCTTAAGGTAAGAGAATTGCCCGGAATCAGCGTGTGCGGTCTTATGACAATGGGACCGGCACTTGACGATGCGGAGGCTATGCGCCCCTACTTCAGACTTACGAAAGAGATATTTGACAGAATAAACAAAGACTACGGCTTTGTGGGCGAAGGCATACTCTCGATGGGTATGAGCGATAGCTACGCCGTGGCGATAGAGGAAGGCTCGACCTTAATTCGAGTCGGAAGAAAACTTTTTGATAAAAACGAAGGGAGATAAAAAGATGTTTGAAAAGTTTATGGAAAAGTTCTCTAAGAGAGAAGCTGAAAAGGACGAAATGGAATTCAAGCCCTTTGAGCAGACACAGAGAGCGGAGGTTGCCGCTCCCCAGTTAAAGGAGATCGAGCCCGCGGAGAAGCCTCAGGAGACTCGCTCCAGCGGCGTTGAGCTCAAGGTAATCCGCCCCGAGTCCTACGAGGAGGTAAGAACCGTAGCTGACAATCTTATCGCAGGCTGCACCGTTGTACTCAACGTTGAGGCTCTCGACAAGCACGTCATCTTCAGAATGCTCGACTTCCTTAACGGCGTTACATACTGCCAGGACGGCGAGATTAAGAGAGTTGCTCCCAGCACCTTCATCATTACGCCTCACAGCGACGTTGACATTTCCGATATGTAATTGATATCCGCAGTCGGAAACATCCTACAAGTTCCGTACCGACACCATTGATCCTTCGGTACGGAACTTTCGATATAAAGGAATATTTTGATGGAAGCTATTTTTTATATAATCGCAAAGGTCATCTCACTTTTGTTCAGCGCGATCTCGCTCGCTATGTCGACGAGAGTTATTATGGAGATCATCGCGATGATGACCTCCCGTGACGTCAGCGGCAACAGATTCTACATCTTTATCTACACGGTGACCGAGATATTCGTCACGCCGTTCAGATACTTATGTATGAAGCTCAATCTGTTCCAGGGCACTCCGATCGACGCGCCCTTCTACATAGCCTACTTCGCGCTCATATTTATAAATGGCCTATTGCCTATAATCTAAAACACCGTTTGGACGTACTAATATGAAACTTCAGGACTTATACAAGAAAAAAACGCTCGCGGAATACATAACCTTCGCGGCAATAATTCTCGGCGGAATCGTCATCGACCAGATAACGAAGTGGCTCGCGGTCAAGTACCTTATGCCGATCGACACCGTACCGCTTATTAAGATAGGCGGCGTTGAGGTGCTCAATCTTACTTACCTCGAGAATACGGGCGCGGCATTCGGTATGCTAAAGAATGCTCCGTGGGTATTCAACACCATCTCGGTCATCGGTATCACGGTGATGCTCGCCTACCTCTTCCTCGGTCACACCGAGTCGAAGCTCTCGGGTATCGCGCTCGCGATGATGATCTCGGGCGGTATCGGTAATATGATCGACCGCGCAACGCTTCACTACGTCGTTGACTTCATCGACTTCAGACTCATCAACTTCGCGGTATTTAACGGAGCGGACTCCTTCGTATGCGTTGGAGCAGGCCTTCTGGTGCTCGGTCTTATCCTTGAGATGAAGGCGGAGATGAAAAAGGAAGCGGCAAGAAAGGCTCTCCCCGTCGACGAAAGCGACACAGAAGAAAATGAGATACACCGTAGACAGCACTAGCGCGGGCAAGAGACTCGACGCGTATCTCGGGGAAATCACCGACCTCTCAAGAAGCGCCGCGGCAAAGCTTATTGAATCGGGCGCCGTAACGGTAAGCGGCAAAAGAGTTGAAAAAAAGTATCAGGTCAAGGAAGGCGACGAGGTGGAGTTAACTCTGCCCGAGGTGGAGGAATACGAGGCTGAGCCCGAGAATATCCCTCTCGACGTCGTCTACGAGGACTCGGATATTATAGTTATAAACAAGCCCTCGGGTATGGTGGTGCACCCTGCCCCGGGAAATTACACGGGTACCCTCGTCAACGCCCTGCTCTACCATTGCAAGGACAGTCTGTCGGGTATTGGCGGAGTGATGCGCCCCGGTATAGTACACAGAATAGACAAGGACACCTCAGGCCTTCTCGTGGTGGCTAAAAACGACGCGGCGCATCGCGCCCTCTCTGAGGAGCTCGGCTATCACGGAATCGAGCGTGAATACCACGCGCTTGTGCGCGGAGGCTTCAAGGAGGAGGCGGGCACGGTAGATTTGCCGATCGGACGCCATCCCGTCGACCGCAAGAAAATGGCGGTGATAAAAAACGGCGAGGGAGCGCGCGAGGCGGTGACGCACTACGAGGTCATAAGATCCTACGGTCAGGTGAGCTACTTAAAGCTGAGACTCGAGACCGGCAGGACACACCAGATACGCGTGCATATGTCCTATCTTGGACACGCCCTGCTTGGTGACGAGGTGTATAGTGGCACAAAAACACTGTTCGAAAAGCAACACGCCCCCCTCTTTGACGGGCAAATACTGCACGCAAGACGTCTTTCCCTCACTCATCCGAGAACGGGCGAAAGAATGACATTTGAGTGCGAATTACCGGACAACTTCAAAAGACTGATTGAAATTTTAGAAAAACAATATTAATTCCACAGAGGTGATCAAGAAATGTTAAAGACCAAGCTTATCTCTTCCCTGTCAAGAGTATTCGTTGACAGCTCTATCGACGATTTCGCCCCCATAGAGAAGCTCTCCGTCCTTAAGGGTGAGAGAGTATCCCTCCAGCTCGTGCATCAGAGAGTTATGGAGGAGGGCGAGAATATGTATCATTACAGAGAGCTCTTCACTCCCAAGGTGTCCGGAGATCTCGCAAAGTACGTGACTATCCGCGAGGTAAAGAACGTGGGCGTTGAGCTGCCTATCGTACCCGGCAACAGCGACGAGTACTTCGAGCGCACTACCCCCGGCCTCTATCCCGACGTGCTCCGTCCTCTGCACTACGGCGGAAAGACCATCGCCAAGACCACCTTCCCGACCTCTCTGTGGATCGACGTAACCGTACCCGAGGGTGCAACCGAGGTTGGCGTGAGCGAGCTTAAGATAGAGATGGTAAACGAGTCGGGCGAGGTAAAGAACACCGAGACAGTCACCGTCGACCTCATAAACGCGACACTCCCCGAGCAGACACTCCTGCTCACTCAGTGGTTCCACTGCGACTCCTTAGCAAATTACTACGACGTTCCCGTGTGGAGCGAAAAGCACTGGGAAATCGTCGAAAACTTCGCACGGGTGGCACATAAGAACGGAATTAACCTTCTTCTAACCCCCATCTTCACCCCTCCGCTTGACACTCAGATAGGCGGCGAAAGACTCACCAACCAGCTTGTCGGCGTTACTTTTGAAAATGGAAAATACTCCTTCAACTTCGACCTTGTCGACAGATGGGTTGATATGTGCGACAGAATCGGTATCAAGTACCTCGAGATTGCTCACCTCTTCACTCAGTGGGGAGCAAAGCACGCTCCGAAGATCATGGCTACCGTTGACGGTGAGTACAAGAAGATATTCGGCTGGGAGACCGATGCGACATCCGATGAGTACGTAGGATTTCTCCGCACCTTTATCCCCGCGTTCCTCGAGCATATGAAGAAGCGCGGAGACGATAAGCGTTGCTTCTTCCACATTTCCGACGAGCCTCAGCTCGAGCACCTCGAGTTCTACAAGGCGGCTAAAAACTCTATCTCCGACCTTCTCGAAGGCTACGTCATCATGGACGCGCTCTCCGACTACGACTTCTGGAAGATGGGTATCGTGGATACCGCCATTCCCTGTAACGACCATATCAAGCCCTTCATAGAAAACAAGGTTCCGGGACTTTGGACCTACTACTGCTGCGGTCAGTGCATCGGCGTTTCCAACAGACTCCTTGCTATGCCCTCCTGGCGTAACCGCTCTATCGGTATGCAGATGTTCAAGTATGACATCGTAGGCTTCCTTCAGTGGGGCTACAACTTCTATAACAACCAGTTCTCTGTTGACGAGTGCGAGCCCTACACCGACACAAGCGGTGAGCATTGGGTACCCGCAGGTGATACCTTCTCGGTATATCCCGCGCCCCACGGCAAGGTTTACGAATCGCTCAGAATCGTAGTATTTCACGATGCGCTAGAGGATATGAGAGCAATGCAGCTCTGTGAGAGCCTCTACTCCAAGGAGGAGGTTGTCTCAGAGATCGAGAAAATCATGGGCGAAACTCTCGCATTCGACGTCTGCGCAAAGAGCGAGCAGACAATGCTTGCTATCCGCGAGAGAATCAACGAAATGATCAAGGCAAAGGTTTAAACCGCCCTTCAGAAAATAGCAAAGTGCCGACTCAAAAAGAGTCGGCACTTATTTTTCTTTATACGTCATATAGGCATTTGGTAGCGCTTATATGGCGTTTTTTGTAATCTTTAGTTTTCCAAAATCACATTTCAACAGGCTTTGCGTACTCGTCCTTTGGAATAGGGCAAACGTATCCGTCCTTTGTACGCTGCGCAAACTCCTCCTTGATGCCGGCAAGCAGCTCTTCATTCTCAAAGAGGTCGACCGCAGTCATAGCAAGGGCCTTCGCCGCATAGAGCATACCCTTGTGAGCTATGCTCGTTCTGCCAATAGAGACGTTCTGCCAGGAGTGACCGGGCGCACCCGCGGTAAAGCAAGCGGCGTACAGCTGAGCGGTGGGAGTCTGCCACGAGACGTCGCCAACGTCAGTCGAGCCGGGGCTGAAGGTGTCACCAAGATAGAGGGGTGAGAGGAAGTCGTTTATTGCGCGAGTATTACCCTCGGTGAGTCTTTCAACCTCAGCGCGTGCCTCTGTGCTATGCTCTGCCGCAATAGTCGGCAAGGAATAAGTCTTATACGTAGCCTTGACGGAATTGGCAAGCTCCCACTCCTCAGCGGTATAGGCGGGTAGTGAGAGGAGTTTCATATTCTCATAAATCGCGCCCTCAAGTGTGTGATTGGTGACCGTGCCCGAGCAACCGTCGATAAAGACCTTCTCGTGCGGACATTCGGTCATCAGCGAAGCCCCCTCGGCGATTTTATCTACCCTAGCCTGAAGCTCAAGAGCGTCCTTCACCAAAGGTGAGCGCACCATATAAAGCACGGAGGCTGTGGGCTGAACAACGTTTGGTGAGAATCCGCCGCCGTCAATGATCGAGTAGTGAATACGCGCATCACTCTTCATATGCTCGCGAAGGTATTGCACGCCCACGTTCATAAGCTCGACGGCATCAAGCGCACTACGTCCGTTTTCGGGGTCTCCTGCGGCGTGAGATGCCACACCGCGGAATTTGTAGAGCGTCTGAATACAGGAGTTGCAGCTACCCGTGGATACCTCGTTGCAGTCACCCGGGTGCCAGGTTATTGCCGCATCAAGAGAATGCCACATACCTTCCTTAGCCATAAACGCCTTGCCTGCGCCACCCTCCTCACCTGGTGTGCCGTAAAAGATGACAGTGCCCTCTCGTCCCGTCCTTTTGAGATACTGCATAACTCCGTATGCCGCGGCAAGCGAGCCCGCGCCGAGAAGATTGTGACCGCAGCCGTGTCCCGCGCCGCCCTTCTCAAGCTCGCGTCTCTCTGCCACGCCGCCAACCTGAGAGAGTCCGGAAAGTGCATCATATTCTCCGAGTATGCCGATGACAGGTCTTCCACTTCCCCACTTACCGAGAAAGGCGGTGGGAATGCCCGCGACCGATTCCTCGACCTCAAAGCCGAGCTCCGAAAGGAGCTTCACGTATATTTCAGTCGACTTATATTCCTTGAGCGAAAGCTCGGGATTATCCCAGATTTTATCCGAAAGCTCGGTGAATATTTTGCCGTTTTCCTCAATAGAGTCAACCGCTATTTTCTTAAGATTATCCATAATATATCTCCGAAAAAATCGACACGGGCCCGGTTTTCAGCCAATGCCAACCTAAATTGAACACGCTTTAGGTTGACATTGGCTGCCCCGTGTCAATTTCAATCTAATTAAAGTACCTTGGAAAGGAAGTCCTTGAGTCTGGGGTCCTGAGGATTCTTGAAGATCTCCTCGGGGGAAGCATCCTCCTTGATATATCCCTCGTCAACGAAGAGTACTCTGTCGGATACCTCGCGTGCGAAGCCCATCTCGTGGGTAACGATAACCATCGTCATACCCTCTTTTGCCAGATCCTTCATAAGATCAAGAACCTCGCCGATCATCTCGGGGTCGAGAGCGGAGGTAGGCTCGTCAAAGAGCATTACGTCAGGATTCATCGCAAGGGCGCGGACGATTGCGATACGCTGCTTCTGTCCGCCCGAAAGAGTCGAGGGATAAACGTCAGCCTTCTCCTCAAGACCTATTCTCTTAAGAAGCTCCATAGCCTTTGCCTCAGCCTCGGCAACGATCTGTGCCTTAGTTTCGGTGATCTCGATGAGAGGCTTTTTATCCTTGCGGAAGACGTTCAGGCACTTGGTTAAGGTATTTGCGATCTTAGCCTTTTTTATTTTTTCCGTACGAGTCTTGATTGGAGCGAGCATAATGTTCTCTTTTACAGTCTTGTTGTTAAAGAGATTGAACTGCTGGAAAACCATGCCCATCTTCTGTCTTGCGAGATTGATGTCGAGATGATTCTCGTTATATATCTTCTTGATGAGAGCCTTGAATTCCTTGCCCTCTGCCGAGGAGAACTTCTCGTTGAGAAGATCCTCCGCCTTTATTTTTGCGATAGCCTCATCGGGAGCAATTCCGCCCGCGACAAGCTTCTTGTACGTGTTGGATGCCTCGATGACCTCACGGTGAAGATAGGGATCAACGGGAGTAAGGAGCTTGCCCTCCATCCAGACCTCGCCAAAGGTGGGAACCTCAAGAAGGTTCATACATCGAAGGAGAGTGGACTTGCCCGAGCCGGATGCGCCGATAATGGAAACTACCTCGCCCTCCTTGATCTCAGTGGAAACGCCCTTAAGGACCTTGAGATCCTCGAAATTCTTGTATATGTTATTGATATTAAGCATGAGCCTTCATTCTCCTTTCAAATGCACCAAGAGCCTTGGAGAGTACGAAGTTAAGTATGAAGTAAACGATACCGATTATCATAAGGATAGGAAGTGAGTTATGAGTCTTTCCTACAATTATATGATAGGTGGTCATAAGCTCGCCTACGTAGAAGGTGGAGGCAAGCGAGGTCTCCTTGATAACCGTGATAAACTCGTTGCCGAGCGCGGGGAGAATGTTCTTTACCGCCTGAGGAAGAACGATATTCGTCATGGTTGTAGTACCGTTAAGGCCAAGGCTTCTTGCCGCCTCGGTCTGTCCCTTATCGACAGCCTCAATACCCGAACGGATGATCTCGGATACGTAAGCCGCGCTGTTAAGTATAAGAGTCATAGAGATACAAATGAGCTTCTTGTTTTCAAGCTCGTTCATAGCGGGAATAATTACGGGGACGAGGAAGGTACTGATATAGAGCTGAAGAAGCATAGGTGTGCCGCGGATGACCTCAACCACAGCGTTAACTATCCACTTGAGCACCTTGATCCTTCCGATCTTGACAAGGGCAAGAACAGCACCGAACACGGTACCGAACACCACCGTCATAAGCGAGAGGAGTATGGTAGCCGAAAGGCCCTCAATAAGAAACAGATCCCAGTACTTGACAAAGATCTTGCCCATATCCTCAAAAAGAGTGATAAGATACATATTTATCTCCTTATTATCTTAAAAAAGTCAACACGGGTACAGTCTTAACCGTGTTTTGTCAGGTGTAATAACACAAAGCGAGCCGCCGTACCGATGGGGCACGGCAGCTCATATAAGGTTTAAGTGAGTAGGTTTTTAATCTCGATTATTCGGTAATTTTGTTACCCTCGTCATCATATCCGAGCTCGTCAGCAGTCTTAACCTCTGCGTAGATCTGGCAAGCCTCGTACCAGGTGTCGTAAAGGTCAGCAGCCATTGCCTTTGCAAGAGCGGCGTTTACAGCCTCAAGAAGCTCAGTGTCTTCCTTGTTAAGAAGGATTACGTTGTTCTTGTACTTTTCGTCAACCTCGAAGTAGTAATCGGAGAGAACGATAGTGTCGTTTGCAAGAGCCTCACCGTTGCCATAAGCAACTGCAAGAGCGTCGATGTCACCGGTGGTAAGTGCGGTAGCCGCTACGTTGATGTTATCGTAAAGCTCCATAGTAGCACCCTTGGGAACAAGCTGCTCCTCAACAAGAAGCTGCTGGAGAGAACCGCCCTGCGCGCCTATCTTGAGGCCGGAGAAGTCGGTCATACCTGCGGTGATCTTGGAAGCGTTTTCCTTAGTGGTGATAAGGATCTGCTCGGTCTCGTTCTCACCTGCTACGTAGTAGTCGGAGATGAGGAAGGCCTCAGCACGCTCTGCGGTCCAAGAGAAGCCGGAGATAGCAAGGTCAGCGTTGCCGGAGGTGACTGCCGCCATAGAAGCGTCAAAGGACATAGGATCGATAACAAGCTTCATACCAAGCTCCTTAGCAACGTAGGTAGCAAGAAGAACGTCGAAGCCAACGATAGCATCAGAGCCGGACTTAGCTGTGTCGTAGAACTCCATGGGAGCGAAGTCGGGAGACATAGCAACTACGAGAGTCTCGGTGTACTGGGAGGGATCATAGTCGATCCCTTCAAGAGCCTTATCATATGCGGCGGAGAGGCTATCCTCTTCCTTATTGCAGGAGGCCATTGCGAATACGCAGCCAAGGCAAAGAGCGATGGCAAGAATAAGTGATGTGATCTTTTTCATTTTGATTTTCCTTCTTTCTTTTTCGGCGGGAGTCTTGCTCCCTGTTTTTTGGAACGTCATAATTATACACCCCACAATGCATAAAGTCAACACTTTTTTGAAAAATAATTCACTTTTGTTGCATTTTTATGCATTGGAGCGTTTTGACACCAAAATATTGTGCAAAGTGAACAAATCTTTAGATATTTTGAGTATTTTCGGGTTAATATTTTGCGTGCGAGGGCGAAAATCTTTTATGCCAACGAATGAATTTATTCGTTTATATATGAATATTTATGCACAAGAGCGTGAATATATGCAATTTTGCTTATTTTGGCTCTCAGGGAGCGTGCGAGTCTTGACATAGACAAGAAAAAATGATAGAATTGTTGTAAGATTTTTTAAGAATGATTATTATTCAGAATAATCGGGCGTGTGTAACGCCAAGGAGATATAATGATTGCACTTTCTACAGAGAGCGTCTCGCTCGCCTACGGCACGGACGTAATTCTAAAAGATATATCCTTCGCGGTGAATGACGGCGACAGAGTCGGTATTATCGGTGTCAACGGCGCGGGCAAGACCTCGCTCTTCCGTATTATCGCGGGAGTAAACGAGCCCGACTCGGGCGCGGTATATATACAAAAGGGACATACCGTCGGCATGCTCGAGCAGAATCCCGACCTCACTGCCCTGCCGGGCGAGGTGACCTGCATTGAGTATATGTACACCGCCTTCCCTGAGCTGCTTGAGCTTGAGTCGGCTATAACAAGGACCGAAACTCTGCTTGCGCAAGCGGCAAACAAGGGTGACCACGATGCGGTCGTGGAGCTGACCGACAGACTCAACGAGCAGAACAGAAAGTTCTCGGAAAAGGGCGGTCTTGAATTCCGCTCGCGTTGCCGCGGTATGCTGATGCGCCTCGGCTTTGAGGAGTCTCTCATAAATCAAAGAATCCGCACGCTCTCGGGCGGACAGTACACGCGCTTAGCGCTCGCGCGCCTGCTCGCGACAGAGCCCGATATCCTTATGCTCGACGAGCCGACAAACCATCTCGACATTGACGCGCTCGAGTGGCTTGAGGGATATATTGCATCCTACAAGAAGACGGTGCTGATAATTTCACACGACAGATACTTACTCGACCGCACGACGAACAAAACGCTTCATATTCAATATACTAAAGCAAGACTCTTCCACGGCTCCTACTCGCAGTGCAAGGATCAGCAGGAGGCCGAGGCGGCATCTCTCGAGAAGAGATACAAGGAGCAGCAAAAGGAGATCGCCAGAATCAAGGCGAATATCGAATTCCAGCGCAGATGCAACCGCGAGCACAACTTTGTCACCATACGCTCAAAGGAAAAGCAGCTGGCGAGAATGGAGCTCGTAGAGCTCGCGCCCAAGGCTCCGAAGGACATCCGTGTAAGATTTACCGCAGAGGAGGAGAGCGCGGGTGACGTTATGGAGGTGAAGGAGCTTACCTTCGACTACGGCGCAAAGGCTCTTATCAAGAATCTTTCCTTCCTTATAAGAAAGGATGAGAGGGTGATGTTCCTAGGCCCTAACGGCTCGGGCAAATCGACGCTGATGAAGCTGATGAACTCGATGCTTGTGCCAAAGGCGGGGCGCATTACTCTAGGCTACAATATAAAGATCGGATACTACGATCAGGAGAACAGAGGCCTCGACGACACCAAGACCGTGTTTGAGGAAATGCACGACGAGTATCCCGAGAAGAAGGATCTTGAGCTCAGGAGCACACTCGCGCTCTTCCTCTTCGGCGCCGACGATATCGACAAGAGAATATCCACCCTCTCGGGCGGCGAAAGAGCAAGACTTACTCTCGCAAAGCTGATACTCAAAAAGGTGAATCTCCTTATAATGGACGAGCCTACCAACCACCTTGATATAGGCTCGTGCGAGGCGCTTGAAAGCGCGCTTATCGCCTTTCCCGGTACAATTATCGCGGTATCGCATGACAGATACTTTATTAATAAGGTAGCGACGAGGATCATAGAGCTCGACCCGACAAGCGACAAGGGTATGCGCGACTATGAGCTCGAGAGCTACGACGACGCTTTCTCGGAATATATGCGTATGCGTCAGATAATAAAGGAGAGAAACGCGGCGGTAAACACCGTGACCAAGACCTCCGACTCAAAGGCCGACTACGAGGAAAGAAAGCGCGAAAACGCCAAGCGCCGCTCGGAGGAAAAACGAGTTGAAAAAGCCAAAAAGAGAATTCCCGAGCTTGAGGAAAGACTTGCTGAGCTCGAGGAGGAGCTCTTCGGTGACGCGGCATCCGACTACGTAAGAGCCGCCGAAATCGAAGAGGAAAAGGCGAAGATCGAAGAGGAGCTCCTCGAGCTTTATGAGTTAGTTATGTAAAGCAAACTGTACAAAAAACAACATGACACTCTGCATATCAACACGCCAAAGGAGATATTGAGCATGGCATCAGTAACTCAGAGAATAAAAGCAATTCAACAACCTCGCGGAGGATATCTTCCCACGAAAGCCTTTTCTAGGGAGGTGTATGATGACGGACTTCTTCTAAATGAACAAGAAAACATCGCCCCTTCGCTTGTTGGCATTGCCGTAGATTACCTAACTCGATACATGTCAGGCGATTCGGTTGATCAAGCTTTTCATATTTCTACTTTGGGTGCAGAAATTATAGGAAAGCAGCATATCGCATCATTCTTAAAATCAAACATATCAGGGTTAGATGACAAGTCTATTGTTGCCGCATGTAAATTATCTGGCTTTGATGTTTGCTATCGTTCTTCTGTGATAGGATATAAACCCGTTGAAGATATTATACCGGATGCCTATACCATTGAAAACATTAGGATAATGGTAAATCGAAGCCTTGTATTTTGGAAGAAATATGGTCCTATCGTCAACAGTGAGCCAACTTTTGAAGGTGGTTACTCGTCTATCGTTAATTCTGGAGACGGAGACTATGTTACAGAGGATACTTTGTGGGATTTCAAGGTCTCCAAGACAGCACCAACAACAAAGCACACACTACAAATATTAATGTACTATATAATGGGATTGCATTCGGTTCATAATCACTATAAAAATTTAACCCATTTAGGATTCTTTAATCCGAGATTAAACATAGTGTATAAATGTCCTATTTCTGCTATCTCAAGGGAAACTATTGAGGAAATAGAAAACAACGTAATTTGTTATAATGCTCCAACAAATGAAACTTCAACAACAATCGAACACAGTTCAGTTCCTAAGCGCGCATCTACTCCAACCGAGGAATATTACACAGTTGCAGATATATGTCAAGCAACGCACCTAAATAAAAAAATTGTTTATGAAGATATTCGTTGTGGAAAGTTAACCGCCTCAAAAAAAGGTAATAAATATATTGTTTCTAAATGCGAATACAATCGCTATTTGGAATATATAAATTTACGATGGAAGATGACCATAATTGCTGCAATTGTACCTTCAATCATTGCATTGATATTTATTCTTATTTTGTTATTCTAACGTATTATTAAACGAAGCGATGAAAGCGCCTACCTTTGTGGTGGGCGCTCTTTTTGTTTGAAAGAACTGTTTTTCTATGCGAATTTTATGTCCCCAACCATCAAAAAACAGCGTTTTTTATCCGTACCGTTTTCCGACCCCTGAAATGGGGTCTTTTTTTGTGCTTTTTTGCCAAGCGGTGGGGCTCCCCCCTGCCGTTTTTTTGGATTGGTACTTTACTTACTTTTCACACGGGGTGAGGTATAATGGATTTGCCGATGAGGAAAGACCGCCTCGCCGAGTCATGAACGGCGAGAGTCACGTGGCGCTATAGAGCCCGAGAGAAAGAGGGCGAGGAGAGCGAATCTCCCCTGCTCTTGCGGTCAAAAAAGGCATCGGCGGGAGGATAAGACGTATGAAGAAGAATCACTTAAGATACACACCCGACCTTCCACGCAGGCTATACACCTTCTTCCTCGGCTACGACGGTCCGGGAGCTCCAAGCTTCTCAAAATTCGCAAGGAGCATCGGTGCGACGCTATCCGACCTTGAGCGCTTCAGAGACAAGAGTGAATTCGAGAGGGCTTACCAAGAGTGCAGCGAAATCCGCAGAGATTATCTGATTGACAATGGGCTGGTAAAACGGTTTGACTCTTCATTCACCAAGTTTCTCCTGACCTCAGAGTACGGCATGGGCGACAAGGACACGGACGTTGACAAGGAAATACAGGTGACACTAGAGGTGATAGGCGATGAGACTTGATATCAAGGTAACGAAAAAGCAAAAGAGGTTCATAGATGCAAGAGAAACCGAGGTGCTCTTCGGCGGGGCTGCCGGAGGCGGAAAATCCTACGGGCAGATAGTGGACGCTCTGCTCTTCGCGCTGAAATATCCCGGCTCAAAGCAGCTTATTCTCAGGCGTACCTTCGCGGAGCTGGATAAGTCGCTGATACGCGTGAGTCTCGGGCTCTACCCGAGGGAGATATACTCCTTCAACTCATCAAGTCACACCGGCAAGTTCAAGAACGGCTCGTGCATAGACTTTGGCTACTGCGCAAACGAAAACGACGTTTACCAATACCAGAGCGCAGAGTATGACTGTATCAGATTTGATGAGTTGACACACTTCACAGAGATGCAGTACGTGTATCTTATTTCAAGAGTGAGAGGCGCAAACACCTTTCCAAAGCAGATCAAATCCTCCACTAACCCCGGGGGCGTGGGACATTCCTGGGTTAAAAGAAGGTTTGTTGATCCCTCGCCGAGCGGCGAGAGCTTTCTCGGGGAGGGAGAGATGACACGCGTGTTTCTACCTTCCCTGCTCGGGGACAACGGCTTTCTGACAAAGAGCGATCCATCCTATCGGTCGAGGCTCGAGGCTCTGCCCGAAAGAGAGAAGAAGGCGCTATTATACGGCGACTGGAACATCTTTGAGGGACAGTACTTCACCGAGTTCTCGACCGAGAGGCACGTGTGCGAGCCATTCGAGATTCCGCCCTCGTGGAGAAGGTACAGGACTATTGACTACGGTCTTGACCGCCTTGCGGTCTTATGGGTGGCTGTCGCACCCGACGGGTGCAGCTACGTATACCGCGAATACTGCGAATCGGGGCTCCCGATAAGCGCGGCGGCGAAGGCTATAACCGACAGGACGCCCGCATGCGAGGACATCTACGCGACTCTCGCGCCGCCCGACCTTTTTTCAAGGACGCAGGAGTCCGGAAAGACGAAGGCAAGCCTCTTTCACGAATTCGGCGTGACATTCACCAAGACCTCAAACGACAGAGAGTGCGGTTGGCTCGCAATAAAGGAGCTTTTATGCGACACGGGTGCGGGGGTAAGGCTCAAGATCTTCAAAAACTGTACCGAAATCATCAAGTGCCTGCCCGCGCTTACCGTAGACAAAATACGCCCGACGGATTGCGCAAACGAGCCCCACGAAATCACACACGCCCCCGATGCTCTGCGTGGATTTGCCATCTTCCACTCACGCCCGAATGATCCAAGGAGCGAGCTTAAGCATTCGCGATGGACTCGGGATATGTGGGAGGACTACGACGCGGCAGACGAGGGCGGCAAAAAATATCTCAAGCAAAAATACGGAGAACCGCAGTGAGAATTGAAAGCAAAAACGAGGCGCAAAGGCTGGAGTTCTTCAGGACTCTATACAAATGCGCCGAAAACTCATACGCCTCAAGGATCGAAGCCTTTGACAGAGCCATGCGGCAGTACAAGGGCTCGACCGAGATAGACGGCTCGGACGAGGCGGCAATCACCGTCAGAAATATCACATATGAGATAGTCGAGAGCCAGGTGAGCTCAGCTATCCCGTCTCCCAAGGCGGACGCGGTATCTTACAGTGAAAGACGCGGTAGAAACGCAACCTCCATCGAGAGGCTGTGCCGCTCTGTAAGAAGCCGCCTGCCCTTTGACGAGATGAACGATATGGATGAAAGATACACCTACATCTACGGCGGCAGCGTATGGTACGTGGACTGGGACAACTCCTCGGAGTATATGGGGGAGATAGGAGGCGTGAGTGTCGAGTGTCTCTCGCCCTCTGACTTCGTGCCTCAGCCGAGTATATACGATATCGACGATATGGAATACTGCTTCTTAAAGTTCGTCACCACAAGGAGCGAGCTGACAAGGGAGTACGGTATTCCCGAGGAAAAGACCTCTCTTGCCGACTTCGAATACGAGTACGACGGTGAGGCAGATGCCTCGGATACAGTCAAGGTCGTCACCTGCTTCTACCGCGATGATGACGGCGAAATCGGCAGATTTATTTTCTCGGGAGACCTCACGCTCTCCGACCTTCCGAGATACTATATGAGAAAAAAGAAGGTCTGCCTTTCCTGCGGAGAGGACGAAGAAGCGTGCCGCTGCAAAAGCAGAAAGACCGTAATGACCGAGGTGGAATATGAGCACGTAAGCTACGGAAAAAACGAGCCCTCGGGCGTGGATATTCCCTACTACGTGCCGAAGCTCTTCCCCATAGCTATAAGGAAGAATACCTCTGCAGAAAAACAGCTCTTCGGTCAGTCGGACTGCGACTACATCCGCCCCGAGCAGCAGGCGATAAACAAGGTGGAGTCAAGAATACTCAAGAAGCTCTTAAGGGCAGGCATCACGCCCATAGTCCCCGAGGATGCTACGATAGCCTTGAACAACTCAGTCTTTGGTCAGGTGATCAAGATGAAGCCCGGCGAGAGTGCCGCACAATACGGAAAAGTCGACACGACCCCCGACATCTCGCAGGATATAGCCGAGGCGGAGAGACTCTACGACCACGCAAAGAGAGTAATCGGTATATCCGACGCATTCCAGGGCGTGGACACAGGCTCCCTTGCCGAATCTGGCTATGCTAAGCAGCTGAGGATCAATCAGGCATCAGGCAGACTTGAGTCTAAAAAGAAGATGAAGCACACCGCCTACGCAAGGATAGACAGAATAATCTTCTCGCTCTATCTTGCCTTTGCGGATGAGCCGAGGGCTCTCTCATACAGAGATGCTTACGGCAGAATACACGAGTCGGAGTTTTCGAGATATGACTTTATCGAGTTTGACCCAAAGCGCGGATACTTCTATGACGACGCATATCTCTTCTCGGTTGACCTCAACAGCGGTAATGAATATCAGAGAGAATCTCTCTGGCAGAGGAATCTTGACAATCTTAAGGCAGGCACACTCGGAGACCCGTCCGACCCTGCCACCCTGCTCCGCTACTGGCAATGTCAGGAGAGAGCGCACTACCCATACGCAAGAGAAAACGTCGAGTATTTCTCGGATATCAACAGAGGCACAGGAGGTGAGACGCTATGAAAAAGGTAAAGACACTCGAGGAGCTCGTCAAGAAATATCTTGAGGGCAAGCCGTCGCTCGGCACACCAGACACTTACGACACCTACAAGCACAAAAACGGCCTCTCGGGGGCAAAAAGCTACTCCGATGCGGCGGCAAAGCTGTACGCATCCTCAAAACGCGGATCATCAACATTCGGCGCTAATAACCGCATAATTAACAACAAAGGTTTACAAAACAGCGGATATGCGGCTTACATCGACTCACTTGCCAAAAACTCATTAAACTCAGGTCTTGGCTCTCTCGAGTCAAACTACTTAAACTTGGAGACAGAGTCGAGACAGTCCTATGCAAGCTATCTTGATAAATATCGGGACAAGCTTGAAACAACGAAAAGAAGCGTTATGTCGCACCTTGTAAACAACGACGTTGTCGATCTTGATACCGCGGTTGCCTACGGTATCAGCGCGGGACTCTCAAAGGAGGACGCCGCGCTTGTCGGACAGAGCGCCTATGAGGTGACCAAGCAGAAGGTGTTTAACAAGCTTATCGAGCAGACCGTCTCGCTCGGTCTCGATAAGGACGGCGCAAAGGCGCTCGCCATCAAAATGGGCGTATCCGAGGAGGACGCCACCGGCTTTGCGGACGAGATAGACGAGTTGCTGAAATATTACCGCAGTCTCTCCGACGGGTATCTCGAATATCTCGAGCAAAGAGACGACTGAAGTAATATTCCAAAAAACACGGGAAGTGATACTCTTCCCAAAATGCACTAAGAAAGGATAAAGGCATGAATAACAAGAACAAGAATACCATTGACAAAAGCGCGCCCTACCGTAATCTCGGTATAGGCAAGATCACCGCTCCCACCAAACTCGAGGGCGAGCCCAAGAACAGAGTTATCAAGGGCGAAGGAGACCTCAGAGTAAAGGGAGGTAAGGCGTAATGGAGGATATGTACGACGTTATCGAAAACGAGGCAGATAGCACCGCGGACGCAAAATCCGAACAGATACCCGATGAGGTAACCGAGGAGAATAACGCGGACGCCAAGGATAGCTCCTCAACGCAGGAAGCCAACTACGGTGACAGCACGGACTACGAGGCGCTGATCGCAAGTGATGTCGCATCCCTCAAGGCGGAATTCCCCGAGCTTGCAGGCATCAGGGACGTAACCGACCTCAATAATCCCCTGCGCTACGCCGCACTCCGCGATCTCGGCCTTTCCCCCGCGGAGGCATATATGGCAACCGCAAAAAGAAACGCCCGAGACACACGCTCGCATCTTGTAAGCGCACGAGGAAGGAGTATGGCGGGGGACCCCTGTATGATGTCTCAGTTCGAGCTCGCAACCGCCAGAGAGCTCTTCCCCGGAAGAAGCGACTCGGAGCTGCAGCGTCTGTATAAAAGGGTAACCAAGTAAAAAAGAAAGGACCAAACAATGTTCAGACTTGTTAAAGTTTTAAACGGAAACAATCAGTGCGAGGTATACAAGATCAAGGTCTCTCCCTCGGCAAACGTCAGGCCGGGCTGCGCTCTTATCTGCACAAGCGGAATGGTAGCCAACGCAACAGCCACCATGTGTCCGGAATATGTAGCTCTCGGCGAAGACGTGAATGCATTGGGACGTGTAAACGCAATGGTTGTTACCGAGGATATGGTTTTCAAGGTCGAATTCACCGGCACAACCTCCCCGCTTGTCGGTATGACGGTCGGCCTTTCGAACTATACGGGCAAAATGGACGGAGTAACCTACAACACGAGCGGCAAAGGAAGGATCGTCGCAGTAGACGATACAGGCAAATACGTGTACGTAAGATTCCGTAAATAAAATTCAAAGGAGATAAATATGATAATTTATTCTAAAAATTCAACTGTAAACAACGCCGCCTTCGGCAAGATCCAGCTTCCCATCAAGATGGTTATCGAGAACGAAAGCGACATTCTCAGCAAGAAGGGCGGCATCCGTGACTGGCTCTTCAACGTTGAAAAGAGCAACAAGTTTGGTGAGACGATCGTTAACCAGCATGAGTTTGACATCTTTAAGTCGGTAGCGGAGGGCGCAGGCGCTGAGAGCGATACCGTATCCGAGACCGGCACGAAGTTCATCGAGCACGTGCAGTTTATGAAGGAGTTCATCGTTACCGCGGAGATGGTCGAGGACTGCAACTACGGTCTCGCCATTGATGCCAAGCGCAGAGCTGAAAACTTCACCAGAGCTTACTACAAGACTATGAACAGACTCTGCGAGAACGCTCTTATAAACGCATACAACGCAACCTGCACCTTTGCGGGAACAGAGCTTGATCTGACCACAGCGGACACTCGCCCGCTCTTCTCTTCCTCGCACGTCTGGGGCGGAGCGTCCGGCACCACCGGTACTCAGTCAAACTTCTTCCACGGCGACATTTTTGCTACCGGAACAGACACAAGAACTCTCTCCGCCGGCACCTTCGAGGAATCACTCGCCGAGCTCTCCGTAAAGCTCAGAAATATGAAGGACGAAAACGGCGAGGCGCTCGGATACACCGCAGACACGATCATTCTCCCCGGCAACAAGCCTAAGATCGAGCAGATCGTGAAGAAGGTGTGCGGCTCTGAGGGTGCGCTTGGCAACGGCTACAACGATATCAACCTCCACTACGGCAACTGGAACGTGATCATTCTCCCGAACTGGCAGCCTGTCGACAACAGACTCATGATCATGTCGAGCGAGGCAAACAAAAACCTTGCGGGTAATATGTTCTTCAACAGAATCCCCCTCACCGTTTCCAACTGGGTGGATAACCACACCGGCAATTACTATTGGAACGGTAGATGCCGTTTCGGTATCGGATTTGGCTCCTACAAGCACATTCTTCTCGCCGTGGATTCCACCACTGAGGTAAATTCCTCTACACAGCTCTGATTAATCCCCACGGGTATGGGCTTAGGGCGCTTCTCGCGCCCTTTGTCTGTACGCGGTGAACAAAAAACGAAAGGAGCGTTTATGACACTTAACGAATTAAAAATGGACGTAGCGAGGCTTGGATTTGAGAGCTACATCGAGGACGAGGATGTCTTTATTTCCTCGGCAAATCGCGCGCTCTCAATGATATACGCCGACAGACCGATATCACGTCTTGAGCCGTTATCGTTCAGAGGGCCGCGCGTGGGGGTAGCAAGAGAATTTATAGAGCACCTCTCAGGCGAGGTTATCACAATTCCCTTTTCGGGAAAGTCGCTCTCCTTCCGCTCAAGCGGAAAGGGCTCGTGTACAATCACAGACTCGTCGGGCTCGATCTCAGTCCCCCTCTCGGGTGACGGGCAACTGACCAAGCAGTTTCTGTACGGAGACGGCACGGTCACCTTCTTCGGTGACTATTATTTCACCGTAAGCGGCTTCGCGATATTCCGTGATCTGACGAGTGAAAGGCAGACCGACATCCCCGAGTATAAGCCGTACGTGGAGCTCTGTGCAGAGGACGTGTGCGAGGGCTTCCGCGCCTTTGCGAGCCAGCCGTGTGACAAGGATGGCAATCCCGTATCCGCGGTTAAGCTGGCAGACGGTAAGATACGCGCGCCATTCGATTTCAGAGGCGAGATCTACATCACTTATTATAGGTCTCCGTCGCTGATAAGCGGCAACGACGAAAACGAGCTTATAGACGTAAGTGATGAATGTGCGCCCATGCTCCCGCTGCTCACAGCATCCTTTATGTGGCTTGACGATGATGCCGCAAAGGCTCAATACTATATGAGTCTTTACCGCGATATGATCGCAAACGTAAAGAGGTATTCAACAAGCAAGATCGATGCGGAATACCGTGTCAACGGGTGGGCATGATGGCAAACAGATACAGAAATCTGATCTATTCAACCGCTGAGTACACTCGTGTGTACAGAGGCTTTTGCGGAGTTGAGCTCAACGCAAGCGCATCTATAAGCTCGGACTCAAGGCTCTCATACGCGAAGAATATGTACAAGGATTACGAGGGTGACGGAGCCGACGTAATCGAGAGTGTGCCCGGCTTCCGATGCTTTGCACACTACGGAAAGCATATACACGCACTGTACTATCAGCGCTCTCCCTCGGGCGGTGAGGATCATCTTATCATACACGTCAAAAATCAGCTTATCCGCCACCCCGTGTTAGATATTTACGAAAAAAATACCACGGGGGAGGTCATTGCAACCGTCGAGAATACAAAGAGCTTCGGCTTTGAATACGGCAAATATTTCTACGTGATGGACACAAAAAGGATCTTACAGATAGACGAGGACGGCAAGTGCCGCACCATAGGTGACAGCTCCTCTTATCCTTACGTGCCGACCACCTACGTATCGGGCGAGGCATACGAGCAAAGAAACCTCCTTGTCCGAGACTTTAAGGAGGAATACTACGTCGCGGACCCACGGGCGTATTTCTACTCGACCGATGGCCTCAAGTATACAGTCACAGACCCTGATCTCTGTTACTGCGCCGTGAGTGGAGTTGACGAAGGGATTGAGGGTGAAATATACCTTCCCGCCTACGTAAACGTTGCGGGAGCCCGTCACAAGGTGACGAAGGTGAGTGACGAAGCCTTCCTTGGAAACACCAACATTACCGGAGTGTATATACCCGAAGGAATATCAGAGATAGGCAGCGGAGCATTCAAAAACTGCACCTCTCTTCTGACCGTTGTTACGCCTTCGACGTTGACAAGCATCGGTGATGGCGCCTTCCTCGGCTGCACAAAGCTCACCACGTTTTACCTTGGCGCAAAAATCAGCTCCATCGGCTCATCTGCCTTTTCGGGATGCTCTTCGCTTTTATCGGTGAATTATTCGGCGACTGCGGAGAATCTCACGAAGGTAGAGGGCAAGGAGGAGCTCGGCTCAAAGGTCGTCAACTACGGCGTAAGATACGAAGCGGTAAGGATTGCCCTGCCCTTCCACGATGACGTAGAGGCAATAGGCTCAGTCAAGGTAAACGGCACAGAGGTCGAATACGACGCGTCAGATAACGGCACGAGCTTTACCGAGGCTATTATCACGCTTCCGAGCTTTGAGGACGCCACCGGAATTACGGTGGTCATCGAGGGTAAGCTTCAGCCTCTTAAGGAAGGCTGGGCGGCGGATATGACCACTCTCTCGGACATATCTCCATATCAGGCAATAGTCGGATGTAGGATAGCCGAGGTTTTCGACGGAAGGATATTTCTCTCGGGTAACCCCGATTTTCCTAACACAGTGTTCTACACGGAGAGTCCGAGGCAAGGCCAAGACAGCGCGCTGTACGTCGGCAGATATAACTATTTCTGTGACGGAGTCGGAAGCTGCAAGGTCAGCTCCCTGCTTGCGGTAAGAGATATGCTTGCGGTATTCAAGGTGGAGGATGACGGCTCGGGTAGCATCTTCTATCACAAAAAGGAGAGCACGTCCGAGGGAGTGCTCGGAACAATATATCCGGTTGCATACGTACACTCGGGAGTCTCGGCAACGGGAGGAGCTCTCAACTTCCTTGATGATCCGGTATTTCTGACGGATAACGGTGTTATGGCTCTTAATAGAGAGAATATCAACTATCAGCGAAATATCGCATGTAGGTCACATAATGTCAACTATTATTTGCTTAATGAGGATTTATCAAAGGCATCTCTTTGCGAGTGGCTCGGCTATTTAGTAGTCGGAATTAACGGCAAGATATTTTTAGCAGACTCACGCGCAACCTTCTCTCACCCCGCGGGCTCACGCGAGTATGAGTGGTTCTTTCTCGAGGACATAGGAGCATATAAAGGAGACAACACCGTATACAGATACTCACCAGACGCCTATGCAGACGCGTCGGTTCACCCCACCCTTGTCGGCGAGGCAGCAGATCACAGTGCGGTTATCAGTCAAGCTGATGAAAACGGCGAAATGTATTACTACGCGCTCCTTGACGGAGTGAAATACCGCGTAGTTCCCACAGAGGAAATGAGCGGCGGAGACTTCTTCCCCGCGACGGTGTTTATCTCTCACAAAAACCGCCTTTTCTTTGCAACCGACGACGGACACGTCTGCGTATTCAATAACGATATGCGCGGAGTCGCTCCCGAAAGTATAAAGAGCTCACCCGACTTTGACGAGGACGTCTATCTTGCCTCAATGGGACATAGACTTCACCCCCTCTTTTACAGCTTTGCCGGTCACGCTCCGAGCTACGTTATAAGGACGTCGCTTGACGACTGCGGAGTGCCTCACCTGACAAAAAACACGGTCAAGAAGTCGCTGGTTATAAAAGCAAAGAGCGCCATCACAGACGCAATTAGGTGTGACGTGTTGACCGATGCAGGCGAGCCAAAATACGTAGGCGCGTTTCCGATAGTGGGCGCTGACTTCTCCGACTTTGACTTTACAAATCCCCCGTGGCAGGTATCCGACTATACCTCCTACGTCCTCGGAGAAAAGGAAAAGAAATGGATCGAAAAGCAGATTACGCTGAGCGCGGAGGGCTTCGCTTCGCCTATCTCCCTCTACTCAATAAGCTACCGATACGTTATAAAGGGCAAGATAAAAAACAACGTTTAGCCGAAGGAGAGGCTGACACAGAAAGGACACATCAATGAAAGCAAAGAAAATATACAACTCCGACGTCAGAGACATTCTTATATCCTCTCTCCCCTCGCGTCCTACCGCTCCGAGAGCATTTGGCGGACGTGGGCTGGGCGCAGGAGAAATGAAGGAAGCATTCGACAAGCTTCCGCTCTATATCATCGAGTGCTACAACGAGTTGCTCTCGGACGTCACCGACCTTGGTGAAAACTCGCTTGCGGGCGCTATCCCGACGGGCATCAAGGAAGATCATACGCTAAGCGCGCTCTTCGAGGATATAGGCTCAGGAGAGCTGGCAACCTACTTCGGCTTTCTCGGCAAGAGCCTGCTCTCTCACGTGATTGGAATCTACGGTGAGCTCGACGCCTTAAAGACAAGACTCGCCGCACTGGAAGGCAAAAAAGAGGAGGTGGGAGAGTGAAAATACGCTATATAACTCAACACGGGGTGGGCGAATGGACGGATATGCTCGCCGAGGATACTGACGTCATCACCCTCACCTTTACACCGGAGTGTGACGGCGCGCTGACTCTTCGAGGCAAGCTCTATACCGTGAAGGACGGCGAGGTTAGTATCCTCGCAAGAGCTCTTCCCGACGGAGAATACCGCCCCGTGCTCGAGGCAGACACGGGCAGATATGAGCTTGAGGGCTTTACCAAGCAAGGTAAAACCATATCTATGGCGAAGACCGAGGAGTCGACCGTAAGACGTCTTCTCGGAAGATGCCGCGAGCTTGAGAGGTCGCTCTACGCTGCCATCGAGCGTATAAAGAATCTCGAAGCCATATGCGTCGGTCACAACATCTTTAGTTACGAAAGGAAGGAAAAATGAAAAACAAGCTTAAATACTTAATCGCGCTCGTCCTCGCAACAATGCTTTTCGCAGGCTTTGCGGTATGCGTATCCGCAGAGGACGGAACAGAAGAAAGCGCGGAGGCAGAGATCGAGTCAAACTTCTTCTCAAGGGTTTACGAGCAGGTCAGCGCATACACAAGCGAGATACTCTGCACTCTGACTCTCGCGGGCTCGCTCACGCTGGCTTTCGCTTACAAAAAGGGACTTCTGCCCCTTGTGGAGAAATCCCTCCTCGCCATCGGTAACGCGGTGTCGGGAATTAAAGAGAGCACCGGCAAAAATGCCGAGGCAAGCGCCACGCTCAGCGCTTCCGTTGAGAAGCAACTATCCGTCGCCTCAACATTGCTCGAATCTCTTGCGGAAAAGGTGAGCTCGCTAGACAATGCGCTCAGCGCAAGTCTTGAAAATGAAAGCGAGGCAAGACTCGAGGCCAAGGAGCTGAGGCTCGTCGTTGACGCGCAGATAGATATGCTCTACGACGTCTTTATGTCCTCTGCCCTCCCACAATACCAGAAGGATGCGGTAGGCGAGAGGATAGCGAAAATGAAGGAGGCGATGGCGAATAATGCTATCGAGAAATAATCCCGCAAAGAGACTTCTCTTTAGTTCGCTCGGCCTCGCCATATCCATAATTCCCGTGGTAGTGGCAACCCTCTCTTACTTTCCCTTGTGGCTGGCGAGAGAGGATGCGAGCGCGCTATCGGGCATCTGCGTCCTTCTTATCGGAGCGGCTCTGGTGCCAATGTATAAATACCTCGGCAGAATGTTGCGCTCGCCGTCTGCCCCGCTTATGTGGTTTTCCGTCTTTGTAGTATTCCTCTTACTGTCAAAAATCGCAAACGAGATGACGGTGATATCCTTCGTAGGCTTTACAACCAATCTTATAGGCTCGGTCTTCTTCAAGCTTGCCGAAAGATACGGCAGGGAGGACGGACGTGAAGGACGGACTTGATCTTGGGCTGGTATCCTCGAGCTCTCTTGTAAAGCGAGGATACTCATTCCTTATCGCCAACGTCGGAAAGACTGTCGCCCTTATCACGCTTGCCGTCTCTGCCCTCGTCCTATTCACCGAAATAAGCTTCTCGGAGCTCAGCAGCGAAAGCTTTACCGGGACTCTCGTTATGATGCTGATAGCCTCATACGTGATGTATTTTTCACTCGAGGATGCAGGCGAAAGGCTCGGGCGCGATAGTGAGGCATACAAGGCGGCGAGCGAAAAATACGAGGAAAAGAAAAAGAGCGTAAAGGGATACGATCTCGCCGCTTTAAGAAAATTCTGCCTTGACTACACAGAGGCGGAGCTTGAGTACAGAAGAAGCAATATGCTCTTCTCCCTCGGATACACCGAGGAGGAGTACAAAAGCTACCTCGGTGGCGAGAAAATAAGCAAAAAGGCTATGAAAGACCTGGGGCGTGTAAAGAAAATGAAGCGAGCAGAGCTCGATGCCGCGAGCCTATTGTCAAACGACAAGGGGCAAAGGAGCGAGCTACACAATCCCGCTGAGAACAAGCTCTTACGTCTGACTATGCGTCTTATCCCATCTACCGTGTGTATGCTATTCACCGTATCTGTAATGATAAGCGTGAAGGATAACCTCGGCGCGGCAGGAGTGATCGAGGCACTCGTAAAGCTCTCGACGCTCCCCGCTATCGGTCTTAAGGGATACTCCGGAGGATACGAATACGTGACGGAAAGCGAGATTAGCTGGATAGAGACAAAATCCCGTCTGCTTGACGCATTCCTCAAGGAATATAACAAAGGGTGAAGCATAAGGCTTTTACCCGCCGCCGCAGAAATTGCGGCGGTTTTTTCTTGCCCGGACCGAACCTTGACATATGATAGATGAATCACATACGATGCCGTACGTATTCTTTTGTATCGGTGTTGACTTTGGTATAAAATTATAGTAAAATATACGTGTAAAACTTTCCCGGAGGTGGATATGAAGCTTATTCAGAGTGAAAACCGAATACTGATTTCTCTTGGTGAGCTTGTGTCCATCGCCAGAAGAAGAATATCGCCCGCCCTACCGACAGATGAGGGTGAGCCTGAGCTCCTCGGAGCATCGAAAATACTTCTCTCGTCGCTTGGCATTACCGAGCGAAGAAAAATGGAGTACGATTTCTCGCTTGACGGTGTGGATTACCGCGTGTTTGGCTATGCTGATAAGGTAGAAAATGGCGTAATAACCCTTGTAAAAGTCAGCACGGGTAGCACCAAAGCGACAAAAAAGGCAGAAATCGCGCAAGCGAGAGGCGAGGGCTTTGTGCTCGGAAAAATGCTTGCGGATAATGAGGGCCTCGGCTCTGTGACGCTTAAGATATTCTACGCAAACGAGGTCACGGGAGCAAGCGAGGAGACAGAGGAGATAATCGAGAAAAAGGTGCTCGACTCCTTCTTCGATAAGTGCGCCTCAGCGGTATCTATTTTCGCTGCTCCGGAGATTGAAAGGGTGACGGAAAGAGTCCCTTCAATGAAGGCAATGCGCTTCCCTTACGCCGACGTGCGCGAGGGTCAGGACGAGTTTATCAGACGCGCATACAGAGCACTCGTCAAGGGCAACACACTCTTTGCCTGCGCTCCGACCGGCACAGGTAAGACGGTGTCGGTAATATACCCTGCAATCAAGGCTCTCGGCGAGGATAGGTGCGACAAGGTATTCTATCTGACACCTAAGGGCACGACAGCGGAGGCGGCAAAGAATTGTATCGAGCTATTCTGTGAGAGAGGCGCTAAGATAAAGGCTATAATCCTCTCCTCCAAGGAAAAGAGCTGTCCGCGCAAAATGATCTGTCGCGAGAGCTCAGTCATATGCGAGATGGCAAAGTGCAACAGGCTCGCAGAGGCCGTTATGGCGGTCCACACGCTCGACAAGTGTGTGGTAGAGATAGCCGACCTTAAGGAGATAGCAGCCCACTACACGGTATGCCCCTACGAGCTTGAGCTCGCTTATTCCGAGCTGTGCGACGTTGTCATCTGTGACTTAAACTATTTGTTCGATCCCGTTGTATACATCCGCCGTTTCTTTACCGAGGGCGGACGCTACGCCTTCCTTATAGACGAGGCGCACAACCTCGCCGACAGAGGACGCGAGATGTACTCCTCGGAGCTGTCCCTCACTGATATAGACAAGCTTCTCGAGTCGGAATATCTCGGCCCACTCTCAAAGCTACGCGAGGAGCTACCAAAGGCGAAGGCCTCCCTCACAGAGCTTCTCTACCCCTTCTTAAAGGACGAGATGAGAAAGGACGAGGACGGCCTTGATATAGGCGCGACTCACCTCTCCTACGTGCCGGGTGAAATGTACGCAATAATCTCCCGAATGAGGGAGGAGCTTGAGGACGAGGAGCAGCTAAACGTCAAGGCAAAGGACGACGAGAGGACTCCTAGGCTCAAGGCTATACGCAACCTGCTCTACAAGGTCAAAAAGGTGGAAAAAAGCCTCGAATCCTTTGACACGGGGTACCGCCTCTTGATGTTTTATAAGGGTGGTGAGCTCTCCTTCCGAGTGCTTTGTATAGATGCCTCAGGCGAGATACAAAAACGCATAAACAAGGGCTCGGGAGCGGTCTTCTTCTCCGCTACCTTATCCCCTCTTAATTACTATAAATCGATCCTTTCCTTCGACCCGTATGCCGATACTCTCGAGGTGGATTCTCCCTTTGACCCCGAGCAGCTGTCGGTGTCGATAATGGATAGGATAAGCATACGCTACTCTGAAAGGTCGAGGACGCTCCCCGCGGTGTGCCGCGTAGTTGCGGCAACTCTGTCGGCAAAGCGCGGACACTATATGGTCTTTGCGCCCTCGTTTGAATACGCGGAGGCGCTATACGAGGAATTCAGAGCGAAGTATCCGAAGATACGCAGTATGTTGCAGACGAAGAATATGTCGGCAAAGGAAAAATCCGACTTCCTCGAGGCATTCTCAAAGGACTCGGGCATGTATCTTGTCGGCTTCTGCGTGATGGGAGGAATATACTCCGAGGGTATTGACCTCGCGGGCGACAGCCTTATCGGTGCGGTGGTTATCGGCATCGGTATGCCCTCACTTTCCTACGAGAGAGAAGCAATCGCGGAATACTTCGAGGAGAAGTATGAGGCGGGCAAGCAATACGCCTACATCTACCCCGGTATGAACAGAGTATTCCAGGCGGCGGGCAGAGTTATCAGGCGTGAGGATGACAAGGGCGTCATTGTGCTCATCGACGACCGCTTTGCCGACCCTATATATAAAAAGAGCATCCCCACCCTATGGGAGGGAATGCAGTACGTGTCCGACGCAAAGGATCTCAAAGCCGAGCTCGATAAGTTCTGGTCTTAGGTCGGCAAATCAGCAGAGCTGCCGATCATCGTTATAAATGCCGCGGCGTTAATAACATATAGAGAGCTAGTCCCGCAAGCTCCATATCGAATTTGCGTTTCAAAACACGAATATATCGAGAGCTCATCATATGAGTCAATATCGACAAATTATACCAATTTTTGTTTACAAAAAACGCCTTTTAAGAGAAATGATACAAAATGAGTATCAAGAAGGCTTTAGAAAAGAAAGATTTTCTCCCTATACTAAAAAGCGAACGACGGCACTCCCGTAACAAGGGAGAGCTAGGGCAAGATCGGTATGTGGGCGTGGGGTACAAGCCGCATTTTGGACTACCTCGTAGCAGAAAGAGATGAGCTTGACACGGATAAGGTGGCCCTTATCGGCCACTCTCATCTTGGTAAAACTGCCCTTTGGTGCGGCGCTCAGGACGAAAGATTTGCCGCTGTAATATCCAATAACTCAGGGTATGGCGGCGCGGCTTCCTCCAAGCACGGAGAGGGCGAGAGAATCACAGACTTTATCAGGCTTGGCTCGTATGATTGGTTCTGCTCCACTTTCACCGACTTCAAGGACAGTGAGGACGAAAAGCCGTACGACCAGAGCTTCCTACTCTCCCTGATTGCTCCGAGATACCTACTCGTCGGCTCTGCGGAGCTTGACAAGGGCGCTGATCCGAAATCCGAATTTCTCACCGCCTGCCACGCCTCGGCGGCTTGGGAGCTTCTCGGTGAAAAAGGACTTGTGACATCCGACGAGATGCCCTCCCCCAGCGCATTTCTCGGTGAAGGCAATATCCTCTACCACTACCGCTCAGGTAAACACTGTCTCTCGCGCGACGACTGGGCGGCGTATATAAAATTCCTCGATAGCAAATTTAAATAATTTATCCGGGTAACACAAAAACTCCAAGGACATCACACTATGCCTTGGAGTTTTTTCATTTTATGAAAGTTGAAATGCAACAATGGTTAAAATCAAAAGGATAAGCGGAAGAAAGCTTGCAAGGAATATTATTCCATATTTCCTCAAGGTTCTTTTATACTCAGATTGATAAAACTTCGTTTTGCTAAAGCTGTAAAGTCTGACATATTGTGTTATCTGGAACAAAAGGCCCGTAGCAAGCAAAGCAATTGATACCATAGTAAGAAAGAAAATAAATACATCCCCAATATCGGAATTATTCGTCCATGCAAACTCCACCATGAAGAACATTATCGGTGCCAAAGCTACTAAGAAGGATGCTACTATACTGTACTTTTTATACTGCCATACACGTTCCTCGCTATATGCCTCGATTTTGCGCGTATCGTCCTTTTCAACAGACTCATAAAGCTCGGATATGGATACTCCGAGCACCTTTGACAGACGCATCATAGTCTCGACGTCTGGAAGGCTCTTACCCGTCTCCCACTTTGAGATAACCTTGTCGGATACGTTCAATCTTTCGGCAAGCTCTCTTTGAGTCATTTTATTTTGCTTGCGAAGCTCTGCAATCTTTTCACCAATATACATAGGATCACCCCTTTCATATATATGATAACAAAACACTCTCATTTTGGCAAGTGTTATTTCGTAGAATTCCTCTCCAATGCGTAGAATCGTGCAGATAACAGTGCTTTTAATCATCAAATTATAAAAGCAAAAGACAGGACGCTTAAAATCAATCTCGCCTTTTGCCACATATATGTAAACTTTAGTTTTAATATTTCTCTACAAGTGCGAGTGTCAAAGCCGTAGACGTCTTGGTCGCGATGGGTAAAAACGTGGGATAATCCATACACGCATCCCCATCTGCCGAGTCGGAGATGGCTCTGACTACCATAAAGGGAGTGCCGTTGACAAAGGCGGTATGAGCGATAGCGCCGCCCTCCATCTCGCACGCAGATGCGGCAAAGAGCGAGGTGATTCTGTCCTTATCCCCCTTAGCCGAAATGAACTTATCACCCGTGGCAACCGTGCCGACAAGGTAGTTTACTCCGAGCTCTGCGGCCGCTTCCGCAAGAACCTTTCTCGCTCTCTCATCGGTCTCAAAGTAGATGCGGTTAATGCCCGAGATAAGACCGACGGGATCGCCTATCGGCGAGGTATCCATATCGTGCTGGACAAGCTTATCGGCAAAGACGATGTCACACGGACGGAGCGACTTATCAAGAGCGCCGCCGACACCCGAGTTTACGATAAGGGCGGGCGAATACTTGATGATCATTGCCTCAGCGCATATAGCGGCAAAGACCTTGCCGACACCGCACCTTGCGATAACGATCTTCTTGCCAAAGAGCTCGCCGAGATTGAACTCTATGGATCCGACCTTTTCGGTTGTTTTATTATCAAGTCTTGAGATTATCTCACGCACCTCGTCCTCGAGCGCGCCGATAATTCCTATATCTGCCTTAAATTCCATATTTACGCCTCCGGATATTTGAAGTCCCAATCTTTCCAAAGAAGGACGCCAAGGTATCTCTTTGCCTCGAGCTTTGCTGACTCAAGGTCGAGATTTTTATAGTTGCCGCACTCTTCCCTCTTTGCTCCGGGCACATCTCCCTCATGAGAGATTATCTTCTCGAGCACACTCTTTACAACCGCGAGTGTTTCGCCGTTATCCGCGTCTCTTACAAGAAGATAAAAGCCGGTCTGACAGCCCATAGGACCGAAGTAGATCACACGGCTGCCTATCTCGCTGTTTCTGACATAGGTGGCAAAAAGATGCTCAAGCGAGTGCATCGTAAGGTTTGACATATAGTCGTCATCACAGTTATTCGGCACTCTTGTGCGAAGGTCGTAGGTTGTTATATCGCCGTCTATGCGAGAGACGTATATACCCTCGGTAATATAGTCGTGATTTACCGAAAATGAGGCTATGCGTGTTAAGTTATCCATACTTTTTCCTCTATTCAAAGGAGCTGCCGAAAATAGCGACAGCTCCGTTTTTATTTGGATCAGAATCTAAGCTTTTCTGCGATGTAGTCCTTAACCTCGGACATGGGGATACGAACCTGCTCCATAGTGTCTCTGTCACGTACGGTTACGCAGCCGTCATTCTCGGTGTCGAAGTCATAGGTGATGCAGAAGGGAGTACCGATCTCGTCCTCACGGCGATATCTCTTACCGATAGAGCCTGTCTCGTCAAAGTCACAGGGGAAGTACTTAGCGAGCTCGTCATAAAGCTCAAGAGCCTTGTCGGAGAGCTTCTTGGAAAGAGGAAGAATAGCCGCCTTAACGGGAGCAAGAGCGGGATGAAGGTGAAGAACAACTCTTACGTCACCCTCGCCGATAGTCTCCTCGTCGTATGCGTCAACAAGGAATGCAAGCGCAACTCTGTCCGCACCGAGAGAGGGCTCTACAACGTAGGGAATGTAGTGCTCATTTGTCTCGGGGTCAAAGTAAGTCATATCCTTGCCGGAGTGCTCCTGATGCTGACCGAGGTCGTAGTCGGTTCTGTCTGCGATGCCCCAGAGCTCGCCCCAACCGAAGGGGAAGAGGAACTCAAAGTCGGTGGTCGCCTTGGAGTAGAAGCAAAGCTCCTCCGCGTCGTGGTCGCGAAGTCTCAAGTTTTCCTCTCTCATACCAAGGTCGAGAAGCCACTTGTGGCAGAAGTCCTTCCAATACTTGAACCACTCAAGGTCGGTACCGGGCTTGCAGAAGAACTCAAGCTCCATCTGCTCAAACTCACGGGTACGGAAGGTGAAGTTACCGGGGGTGATCTCGTTTCTGAAGGACTTACCGATCTGTGCTACACCGAAGGGAAGCTTTCTTCTCGTGGAGCGCTGAACGCCGGGGAAGTTAACGAAGATACCCTGCGCGGTCTCGGGACGAAGGTAAACGGTGTTGGTCGAATCCTCGGTAACACCGATAAAGGTCTTGAACATAAGGTTGAACTTCTTGATGTCTGCGAAGTCATTGCCGCCGCAGAGAGGACAAACGATGCCCTTCTCCTTGATGTAGGTAGCCATCTCCTCAAAACTCCAGGAAGCGGGGTTATCGTTAAGACCGTTAGCGAAGGCGTAGTCCTCGATGAGCTTGTCCGCTCTGTGACGAGCCTTACAGCCCTTACAGTCCATAAGAGGATCGGAGAAGCCGCCAACGTGACCTGATGCAACCCAAGCCTGAGGGTTCATAATGATAGCAGAGTCAAGGCCCACGTTGTATCTGGACTCCTGAACGAACTTCTGCCACCACGCCTTCTTTACGTTGTTCTTAAACTCAACGCCAAGAGGACCGTAGTCCCAAGAGTTAGCAAGGCCGCCGTATATCTCACTGCCGGGGAAAATGAAGCCGCGCGTTTTACAAAGCGCAACTATTTTGTCCATTGTCTTTTTGCTGTTTTCCATTGTAATATCTCCATTTTGTAAATTATAATTAGCATTATTTGAGCTTTCCGAGAATAACTCCGTCCTTGTACGACAGAGGTATGACCTCGACAATCTCACCATGAAGACCATCCGGCGCCTCAACTCTTATCTCCACAAAGGAGTCGGAGTGAGCGTTATAGTATCCTCCGTCGTAGGTCTCAAGCACGACAGAAAGAGGCTTGCCGGTCTTGGCTATTCCGTCAAGGACCGAATCCCTTACCTCGTTTTTTGCCGCGATGAGTCTTGCCGATCGGCTCTTCTTCTCGCTCTCATCTATCTGTCCGTCATAGCTCGCCGCAGGTGTCCCCTTACGCTTTGAGTAAGCGAAGACGTGAGCGTCGATAAAGCCAACCTCCTTAGCAAAGCTGACGGTTTCAAGGAAGTCCTCCTCCGTCTCACCGGGGAATCCTACCATAAGGTCGGTAGTAAACTGAGCGGCAGGTATATTTTCCTTGATGTATCTTATATTCTCAAGAGCCATAGCCCTCGAATATCTTCTCTTCATCGCCCTGAGCACTTTATCCGAGCCGCTCTGAATCGACAGATGGAAGTGCGGAGCAAGTATCCTCGCCCCCTTCACCTTGTCAACGAAGCTCTTGTCGATAAGCTCGGGAGCTAACGAGCCGAGTCTTATTCTCTCACAGCTCTGACGCTTGTCAAGCTCGAGGATAAGGTCGCCAAGTCCGTAATCAAAATCAAAGTCACGGCCGTAAGAGCCGGTCTCAATGCCCGTAAGGACGATCTCCTTGGTGCCGCTCTTGTAGAGCCCCTCGACCTCGCGAATGACGTCCTCGGGTAGCTTTGAGCGCACCCTGCCCCTTGCGGACGAAATAGCGCAATAGGTGCATCTCGACTCACAGCCGTCCTCTATCTTGACGTATGCTCTGGTCCTCGGAGCTTTCGTTATAGTCATAGACTCAAAGCTCGCCTTATCGAGATTTTCCACTCTACAATATGGCTCTGCACCACGGTTTTCGAGCATAAACTCCACACGCCCCAATACTTCGAGCTTCTTGTCGGTGCCCAAAACGATGTCCACGCCTTCGATCTTTAAAAGCTCCTCGGGTGTACGCTGGCTGTAACAGCCAACAACGGCAACCACCGCATCGGGATTGCGCCCAATCGCGCGTCTTACTATCTGTCTTGACTTACGGTCGCTCTCTGCGGTGACTGTGCAGGTGTTGATAACATAGGCGTCACAGACCGAATCAAACGGCATAACCGTGAAGCCGCGAGCCTCGAACGCCTCACCTATCGCCTCGGTCTCATACTGCGAGACCTTGCAGCCAAGGGTATATAAGCCAACGCTCTTCATTATTCTCCCTGATAAACCTCAGGACGAAGCACGCCTACGTAAGGCAGAGCGCGGTATCTCTCGTCATAATCAAGACCGTAGCCGACAACGAACTCATCGGGAATCTCGGTGCCGCAGTAATCGGGTACAAAGTCAACCTTACGGCGCGAGGGCTTATCAAGAAGGGTGCAGGTGCGCACGCTCTTAGCTCCCTTGCCAAGAAGGTACTTGGTAAGATAGGAAAGAGTCACGCCGCTGTCGATGATATCCTCAATTATAAGAAGATCGCACTTATCAAGATCGGGGCGGATAAGATCGAGATGAATATTCACGGTACCCGTGGTAACCGTACCGGCGCCGTAGGAGGACACCTTCATACAGTCGATCTCAACGGGAACGGTGACCTTCTTCATAAGGTCGCCCATAAATACGATCGAGCCCTTGAGAATACAAACGAGAATAAGTCTCTTGTCCTCACCCGCGTAATCTCTGTCGATCTCCTCAGCAAGTCTTGTGGTAATGCGATCGATCTCCTCCTCGGAAACGAGGATCTTAGCTACGTCCTTGTTCATTTTACAGTCCTTTCAGCATTAAAAAGCATCAAAAATCTAAGGATTTATAAACTAATCTGTGATATAAACGTATGTCCGCACTCGCCCTTTGGCGGGGAATTTGCTTCAAAAACAAACACTACGGCATTATAAATATCATACCGATATTTTAGCAGAAAGAGGTCTCGTTGTCAAGTCGATTAGGAAACAATATTTCTCTAATAAAGAAAATATTTTAAAATCCTCTTGACAATTCGAATTTCTTCGGCTATAATATATCGTGCGCTAATATGAATACGCGCCAGAAAGATGTTAAATCAACAACGAAGGAGGTGCTTGTCATGAAGAGAACCTATCAGCCCAAGAAGAGACAGAGAAACAAAGAGCATGGTTTCAGAAAGAGAATGGCAACCGCTAACGGTAGAAAAGTTCTTAAGAGAAGACGCGCCAAGGGAAGAGCTAAGCTCACCTACTAATTGAATGCGGCGGTGCCGCACATCATGGGTCACACAAAATGACAGTCGCCCGTATGCGACATACAAAACCTCCGATAAAACGCCGCTTGCGAATTTTATCGGGGTTTTTGTTTGATATATGGCTCTGTCGAAAAAGGGAGTGGACGCAAGGACGCGCGGCAAAGGTGCGGACGAATTCCCCTACCCTTAAAATACACCCATAATGGAGAATGTATGAAATTCAAAGCAATTTGCGAAAATCATTTGTATTCAAAAGCGTATTCAAAGGGCAAAAGAGCAGTGACATCGGCTCTTGCGGTTTACGTCCTGCCCGATTATGCGGCAAAGCGACTCGCTAAGTCGCACCCCGAAAAAAGAATCGTCAACCGTATCGGTCTGACGACATCAAAGGCCCTTGGCGGCGCTGTGGTACGCAGCCGCGCAAGGAGAGTTCTTCGTGAAGGACTAAGACAGGTGGAAAAGGAAAGGCCCCTGAAGGTCGGCTTCCTTATCGTCATTGCGGCCAGGCACGCCGCCACAACAGCGAAGAGCACACAGATCAAGTCTCAGCTCATTGAGGCTTTTACCAAGCTCGGTATGTTCAAAGAGTGATATGAAGCACGTAATGATATGGCTCATACGCCTATACAAAAAATTTATTTCTCCCCTGAAACCGCCCTGCTGCAGGTTCACTCCGACCTGCTCTGCCTATGCAATAGAAGCATTTCAGAAACGTGGCTTTTTCGTAGGATTCATTCTTATGGTATGGAGACTGCTCCGCTGCAATCCGTTTTGCAGAGGGGGATACGATCCCGTGCCGGAAAAGGGATTCAGAAATCCTAAGAACGCAGGATATGGGGACACAAAGGACGATACCGACGTAACAAAACAAGAAAAGGATATTTAAAAAAATGTTCGATTGGCTTTACAGATTCCTCGGCTCGATGCTTTCCTTCTTTGAGAGCTTCACCGGAGGATACGCATTTGCGCTTTTGCTCTATGCGTTAGTATTTAAGATTGTATTCTTACCCTTCTCTATCAAACAGCAGAAAAATCAGATCGCAATGGCCAAGCTCGCTCCCAAGATCGAGCTCATCAAGGCTAAGTATAAAGGCAGAAATGACCAGCCCACCCTCCAGAAGCAGCAGCAGGAGATCATGGAGCTCCAGCAGAAGGAAGGCTACAGCCCCCTCTCGGGTTGTCTCCCTCTCCTCATCCAGCTCCCTCTCATTATGCTTCTTTACGCAGTAATTCAGAATCCCCTCTCCTATATTGCCAAGACCAACGAGGCAGCAGGCGAAAAGGATATGGACACCGTAATCCTCGAGGTATACAAGGAGGTAACTCTCGACGAGACTATCGACGGATACGAGACACTCCCGAAGAACGAGGAGATCAAGGTAATTTCCGCTATTTACGCATATGTTAACGACGAGATCAAGGACAACGCAGGCATTCTCGCCTCCACCGAATCTCTCGACACTAAAGAGGAGAGAATCGCTAAGATCGAGAGCCTCGGTCTTGACTACGAGTCTATCCCCAACTTCGACTTCTTCGGAGTAAACCTCGCAGAGACTCCCGACCTCAGAAACTTCTCTATTCTCTGCATTATCCCCGTACTCGCGGCTGCAGCTCAGTGGGTATCCATGTGGCTCACCCGTAAGTTCAACGGCAACAATCAGCTCCAGTCTCAGCAGGACGCTCAGACTCAGGCATCTATGAGAATGATGGACATCATCTTCCCCGCTATGACTCTCGTTATGGCGTTCTCCTTCTCCGGTATGCTCGGTCTTTACTGGACCTTCCAGGCGCTCCTCGGACTTCTTCAGTCCTTCATTCTTGCTAAGGCTATGCCCCTCCCCAAGTACACCGAGGAGGAGATCAAGAGCTTCCACAAGGCGCAGAAGGAGGCTGAAAAGGCACAGAGAGAGATCGCTAAGAGTCAGCCCAAGTATCGCTCGCTCCACTACATCGATGACGATGACTACGACGAGCTTCCCGACGCTCCCGTATCCAAGGAGAATAAGGGTAAGCAGATAGACGGCGATATTCCCGAAATTAAAGACTAACAGACATTAACCAGAAAGGTATTGACACATGATAAAGGAAATCATTGCAACAGGTAAGGACGTTGCAGAGGCTCAGGCTAACGCGAGACAGCTTCTCGGCGCGAGCGAGCTTGACGACGTAAACTTTGAAATTATTTATCTCGGAAGAAAGGGCTTTATGGGCTTCGGCGCTAAGCCCGCACAGGTAAGAGCGTACATCGAGCTCCCCGATAAGGAGGAGAGACGCAGAAGACCCGAAAGAAAGCAAAGACCCGAGAGAAACGAAAGACGCCCCGAGCCTAAGGTAAACCAAGAGGCTACCGAGAGCGCAGAGACACTCACTGAGAAGACCACTGAGGATGCTCCCAAGCCCAAGAAGAAAAAGCACAAGAAGAAGCCCCAGACAAATCACGCTGAGGCTGAGGCGCAGTCCAAGCCCAAGAGTCAGGTTATCCCCGAGTGCGAGCTCAAGCTTGAGAGACGCGAGGTTGCTGAGGGCGAGGATATGTCCTACGACTTCATCAGAACCGTTATCCTCGACATCGGTCTTAACGCTACCGCAGAGCTCTACTCCTGCGACGACGGCACAAGAAGAATCACCATCAAGGGTGATGACGCATCTACCCTTATCGGTCACCACGGTGACACCCTTGACGCGCTCCAGTATCTCGCAAACCTTGCATCTGCAAGAAAGAACATTCACGGCGAGAGGGACAAGTCCAGAGTTACTCTCGACATCGAGGGATACAGAGCAAAGAGAGAGGAGACCCTCAGAGCTCTCGCGCGCAGAATGGCAGCTAAGGCTCTTCGCAACAGAAGAAGCGTTATGCTCGAGCCCATGAGCGCATACGAGAGAAGAATTATCCACTCCGAGATTCAGGGTATTGAGGGTGTTTCCACCAACTCTATCGGCTCTGATAACAACCGTAAGATCGTTATCTTCCTCACCGACAAGAAGCCTCAGGGCATCTTTGAGGAGGAGAAGAAGACTCCCCTTAACGAGGAGTTTGCTCCCATCGAGGACGACGTAAGAATCGATGACATCGAGGAAAGCGTTACCGCAGATACTGAGGAAAACGAGACCGAGACGGTTAAGCAGACCTATCCCGATGAGTCCGAAACCTACGCTGACACCATCGATGACAGCGACATCAAATAAGGCATGCACGGGAACGTAATTGCAGCAAATTCAACCCCACCCGGCAAGGGTGGGGTTGCCGTTATCAGAATGAGCGGTGATGGCTCGTTTGAGATAGCAAGAAGAGTGTTTTTGCCCTTCTCCGGGAAATCTCTTGACGAGTACAGACCCAGGACTCAGATATACGGCTATATATTATATAATGGAGAGAAAATCGACGACGGCATGCTGACCTATTTCCCCGCCCCGCGCTCTTACACGGGCGAGGACACGGTAGAGATAAGCTGTCACGGCGGTATTCTCGTCACACGCACTGTGCTTGAGGCACTTTTTGCGGCGGGGGCAATCCCTGCTGAGGCGGGAGAGTTTACACGCCGCGCCTTTATCAACGGCAAGCTCTCGCTCTCCGAGGCGGAGGCGATAGGCACTCTGCTTGAGGCGACGAGCCACGAGCAGATAAGACTCTCAGCAAGTCCAGCAAGAGCAAAGCTTGCTGAGGCGATAGACGAAATAATGACGAGCCTTATCGACGTGATGAGCTCGATATACGCGCGTATAGACTACCCCGATGAGGACCTCGGTGAGTTTTCCGACGAGGAGACAGTTACAAGGCTTCTTGGTGTGCGTGAGCGCCTTGCTAAGCTTATCGACACCTACAAAACGGGGCGTGCGATAAACGAAGGAATTTCGACCGTTATAGCGGGCAAGCCCAACGTTGGCAAGAGCACGCTCTACAACCTACTCGTCGGCGAAGACGCGGCGATAGTAACCGATATAGCCGGCACGACGAGAGACATACTCGAGAGGACGGTAGCCCTGGGGCGTGTAACCTTAAGGCTCACCGATACCGCGGGTGTGCGCTCGGGCGAGCTTGACAAGGTTGAGGAGATAGGCATCGGACGAAGCAAGGATAGAATCACATCCTCCGAGCTTATTCTCGCGGTATTTGACCTCTCACGCAAGATGGATGAGAGCGACCTTGAGCTTATCGACGAGATTGCAAGAGCGGACGGATACAAGGTCTGCGTGCTTAACAAATGCGACCTCGTAGATGAAAAAAATCCGCCCTTCGATGTCTCCCTCATACCGAAGGACGTCTTCGGCGAGGTAATATCGATATCGGCGGATAAAGATAATCTAAGCGCGATAAAGACTCTCACAGAGCTGATAAACAGACTCTTTACAGATGAGAAGATATCTTGCGGGCAGGACGCTATTGTATCCTCTGCTCGCCAGCATGCATCCCTGCTTCGCACTCGCGATTTTATAGACACGGCAATCGAGGCCTACCGCTCCGGCCTTGCAGCTGATGCTGCATCCTCGGATATAGAGATGGCCATCGGCGCAATCTCCGAGCTTGACGGACGCGCGGTGTCCGATTCTGTGGTGAATGATATTTTCGCTAAGTTTTGCGTTGGAAAGTAAACTGTTCATTGCATTTCTACCGCATTTTCGAGCTTGTGAGTCGGATCGACCAAGCTGATCCCCTTCTCCTTGCTCCATCTTACCGACAGACCGAGCAATATGCAAATGCAGCTGAGCATTAATATTCCCAAAACCTTTTTCATACTTCCTCCTTGGCTTTTTATATATTTATTCTGCCTCAAGGAAGAAAAATCATACAAGAGGTAGTCTATGGAAAATAAAAGATTTACAAAAAACGATAACGGCTTTATCTGTAAGAATTGCGGACGTGAGGTACTGCCTCTTGGGTACACCTCCCGCAATCACTGTCCCTTCTGTCTCTGTTCCCTGCACGTGGATATAAACCCCGGCGACAGAGCCAACGATTGCGGCGGTATACTCCGCCCTATCAAGGCGGAGCCTGACCCTAAGAAGGGATACGTTATTATTCACAAGTGCGACAGATGCGGCGCTATTGTCAGGAATAAGGCGGCGCACGAGGCAAAGGTACAGCCCGACGATACCTCGCTTATTATCAAACTGACGGCGGGCAACATATAAAAATGGGGCTAGATTAATTTAGGACGAAAAACGCTCTTTGCTCTTTTTCGGTTACGCCTGAATTAATCAGCCCTTTTTTATTTTTTCTTATTGACTTTTAAGATGCGCTGTGCTACACTTGTCTTGACAATCACCGAGGTGAGTAAAATGGAACAGAAAAAAGACGTATACAAAAAAAGCAGAGTCCTATATATAATCTCTGCGACTCTCGAATATTTCATATCTATACTGACGGGCACTGCATATCTCGCTAAGATAGCAGGCTCTATCGGCATTACCGACGGAACAATAGGTGTGCTCAGCTCCTTTACCGCGCTTGGGTGTGCCTTCCAGATCGTATCCCTGGCGATGCGTACCGACAAAGCAGTTAAGCCTCGTGCGCTCACGATAAATCTTATCAACCAGCTCTGCTTTACCCTGCTCTACGTCATACCCGTGGTAAATTTACCGAAGGATATAAAGACGCTGCTCTTTACCGCGTTGCTTCTTTGCGGCCACGTTCTTCTTAACGTCCCCTTCTCGCTCAAGGCAACCTGGTCAAAGTCGCTGGTCGAGGACAAGAGGCGCGGTATATTTGCCGCGAGCTGTGAGATCACCTCGCTCGTTTCCGGCATGGTATTTACGACCGTTGCAGGCCGTATGATAGACAGCTTGGAGGCAAAGGGAAATCAGACGGGAGCGTTTACGGTATGCGCCGTCACTCTCCTTGTGCTGACCGTGTCGCACGCGCTGTGTCTGCTCTTTATTCGCGAGGATAAGCTCCCGAGTGACAGTGAGAAGCCACTTGCCGAAAGGCTCAAGGGCGCTATAACCGATCGTACCACCCTGCTGCTCCTTCCTCTTTTTGTTCTTTGGAACGCGGCTCAATACGTAACTATCCCATTCTTCGGCACATATCAGATCAACGATCTCGGGTTCAGTATGACGGCGGTATCGTTGATATCTGTGGGATACGCGATGATACGCGCTCTTGTCTCCGCACCGCTCGGAATGCTCGGTGATAAGCGCTCCTTCGTCACCTCGATGTCGCTCTCCCTCGTGGCAATGACCGTCGGACTCACCGTAAACAGTTTTGGCGGCAGAGTATGTCACATCATCTTCTATATTCTCTACGCCGTGACTCTCGCGGGTATGAATAGCGGAATAATGAACGTGATCTTCGATTACGTAGACAGAGAAAAGAGAAACGGCGCGGTGGCAATGCTCTATACAGTAGGCGGTCTCGTTGGCTTCGCGGCAACTCTCGCGGTAAAGCCGATTGTTGACTACGTGCAGAAAAACGGCAACAGCTTCCTATTCTTCGATCACATCTACGCTCAGCAAATACTCTCCGTGCTTGGAGCCGCTCTTGCGCTGGCAACGCTCGCTTATATAAACACAGTAGTAAAAAGACTTAACAAGGTCGAGTATTGATAAAACACAAAAAAACAAAACGCTTACGGCACACTCCTGATAGCTTTGGGAGAGGCTGTAAGCGTTTTTTATTCGGATAATTATTTTCTAAGTATAATAAAGATCACTACCGCCGCAATCAGAATGACCGCCCCAACAGAAAGGATAATGACCGTATCCTTGCGGGAGGATGCTCCCTTGCCCTCCGATGGCTTGGCAAGACCTATGCGCCTGATAAGCTTGGAAACCGGCTTATAGATAAGCATTGCTATCGCGCTATTCATAAGAGCCTTGGCAATATTGAATGGGAGAAGCATTGTGGGGATAAGCGATTTAACAGCCTCAACGTCAACACCCATATAAAGAGGGGTTATCAGAAGATTTGCTATCATCATCACCGCAACGTACACTGCCGATGCCGTGCCGAGCGAGATAAGTGCGCCCGAGAGCTTGCGTCTGTACTTATAGATAAGCGACGCGGTAAAGGTGAAGCTGAAGGTGGATACAAAATCCATAAGCGCGCCCCACGGACCGGTGCTGCCAAAGGAAATGAACTCAATAAAAGCGGTGATAAAGGACATAGCCACGGCGGAGACCGGGCCGTAAATGAAGGAAGCAATAGTGATTATCGCATCCTTGGCGTCAAAGCTTAAAAAGCCGACCTTAATATTCGTTACCAGAGATACACCGTATGCAAGCGCGGAAAAGGCGGCTATGCCGGTCATCCTCTTGATAAGCTCTGATGTTCTTGTTTGATTTTTCATTTTTATACCTCATAAAGCGAGAGATGATATGATTAAGGCCTATTTTGTAAATAAATAATCTCAAAAAAGCCGATTAATCAAAGTATAGGTAAAAAAGAAAAACTCATAAAGGTACTACACCCTTATGAGGAAAAGAGAAAATAGGCGACAATGCGCGAATTTACAAATCTCTTTTTTCATCCGGACTGTAACCGTCGGTAGAGGAGTCTTACCTCTTCGGGAGCACACGCTCCTCGCAGACTTATCGCATAAGGGACACGCCCTTCGCGCTTCACTGCCGATATGGATTTTCACCATTCCCCAAAGAATTTGTAGGATATTAAATTGTTTGTTTTGAACGCCCGCGTAAACAAGCGCCAGGGAGCGGTCTTAAGGCCAACTATTGAAGGCCTCTAACCAATGGGAGCTAACACGCTTTTTATTAAATCACCCGGCAAATACTATGAAAGTACTTGCCGGGTAACTTTATTTATTGCTTAAATTCGGTTTGAAAACTGAAATTCTGAATTAGAGAATCTCTGCAACAACGCCCGAACCAACGGTTCTACCACCCTCACGGATAGCGAAACGAAGACCCTTCTCGCAAGCGATGG